>MVCZ01000012.1 GCA_002049825.1 Candidatus Zhuqueibacterota bacterium 4484_188 | reverse complement strand
CACACCGTTTTCCTGCAGCCCGCGAATAAATGCCGCGCCCATCCGGGCAACAAATTGCGGGTCTTCGCCAAAGGAACGGGTGTTGATGATGATATTGTCAGGATTATTATTCACATCCACCACCGGTGCATAATTAATGTGCACGCCGATTCGCCGTGCTTCTTCTGCGGTGATTTTCCCCATCTCGTAGGCGTATTCTTCTGAGCCGGTGGCGCCGATTGCCATGTTGGGCAGAAACGTAGTTCCGCCTTCCACCCGCATGGAGGTTCCCCACTCCATGTCTGCCATCACCAGCAAAGGAATTTTCGCAGCCGCCTGCAACTGGTCAATGGTTCTGGCAACGGCGTAGGGTGTGCCCGAAGAAATTGCCACACCGCCCACATGATATTTTTCAACGTACTTGATGAGTTGCTTAAAGGCATAGCTTTGCCGGTTGTAGAACTTCGGTTTGTAATTGATAGTCATTATTTGCCCGACTTTTTGCTCGATACTCAGCGAAGCCAGTTGCCGGTCGACCCGCTTTGCCCCCTCAATATCTACTGCTAAAAAATCCGCTGTTTTCTGCCGCTCTCCGGTGAGTTGTATTTGGTGAGCGGAGGGAGCTTTTTGTACTGAACGATTCGTTTTCAAGCACCAAAATCCCCTTTACCTGTCTGATAAAATACTGCACTCCGGTTTGATTTAAAACGAAATTATTATTTCCGGTCTCCCGAAAGGTTGTTTCCGGGCGGTGATAAACCGGAATTATTCTGCAAATTGAATTCCTTTTAATTTTTCGATCAATGACGCCGGCGCAGACTTTCCGTCCGTTTTTATTGAATACAGCACACCGGCTGCCGAAGGGGGAAGTTCCTGCCGGGTATATTCGAAATGAAGCCCTTTTTCCGCGGCTCGTTTTTTGAACAGGTGATTGACAATCGATGATTCCTTTAAAATGCTTCCGGCTAGCGCGACTTTGTAGATTGCCGGTTTTTCTCCCTGGTACTGCTTCACCGCCAGGCTTGCCAGATTGAGCAGGGCAGTGGCCGCGTCTTCCACGATTTTCTGTGCGTTGGGTTCTCCCTGCTCTGCCAAATCGCAGACTAACCTGGCACATGAAGCCACCAATTTAGGCGGGTTGATTGACGAATAGGTAATAGTGATCAGGTTCTCCGGCTTTTCCAATCCGTAAAATAAAAGCAGTTCATTGGTCAGCCGGGAAGGTTTCTCTCCGGCGACAATTTCCAGCAGCGCCTGTTTAATTGCCCGGTTCCCGATGTAGAACCCGCTGCCTTCGTCTCCCAACAGGTAACCCCACCCGCCGATTTGCTGAAATTTCGATTGTTCATTGCGAATGACACAAATAGAGCCGGTACCGGCGGAAATCAACATCCCCTGCTGTTCACCAAAAATAGCATAGTGCAAAATTTCGGCATCGGTCATTACGGTAAAGTTTTTAATCCCCGCCGCCCGGATTAATGCGCTCACCATTTCCTTCTCCTCGGGTCTGCCCGCGCCGGCAAAACCAAAGGTTGCCCGGAGAATCCGGTCAGTTTTTTCTCCTGCCAATAAACTCCTGAGAATACTCCGTATCAGGTGAGCCGTAGAGCCGCGATCCAGCAAAGCAATATTACCCACACCCGCTTTGATGGTGCGAACGGTCTCGCCTGATAAATCACTGAGCACCGCCGTGGTTTTCGTTCCACCGCCATCCACGCCTAAGTAATACATAATTTGTCCGATGTTTTATGGTATTGGCATTTTTGTCTATAAATTTCCTGGCGTTATCCTTGGTAGTAATAATATAGTATCTGAAAGAGGACTCTTTGAAACCGGTAAATATCAAGCTTCCCAGACCTCCCGAATCTTCATTTAAATATAAGAACATTTTATTGGAATCATTGGAATTCAATTGGCACTATCACCCGGAATATGAAATTATGTTCATGTACCAGAGCAAAGGGAAACGATTTATCGGTGATAGTATTTCTTATTATAAAGAAGGGGATTTATTTTTTATTGGTCCGAACTTGCCTCACACCTGGTATTCACCGTCTGTCCGGCGGGGAAAGAATTTACCCACGGTTTCCAGCCGCGGGACCAGAGCCGGATTGATAAAGTGTGTACCTATATCAATCAGAATTACAAAAATACGCTTCGCCTGGAAGACGCTGCTTCGATGGCAAATATGAGCACTACCGCTTTCAGCCGGTTTTTCAAGAAATCCACCGGAAAGACTTTTGTGAGTTATGTAAATGAATTGCGGATTGGCTGGGCGTGTAAATTGCTCATCGAAAGCGAAGCGACCATCGCGGAAATTTGCTACGAGGTGGGATTTAATAACCTGTCCAATTTTAACCGCCGGTTCAAGGAGCGCCACAAAATGAGTCCCCGTAAGTATCGCCGACAGTTTGCGGTGAAATTTTAAGCAACAAACCCACGGAAACGGAAACCGATTACTATGAAAGAGAATCAGATGCAAAAACGCCTTTCCTCCTTAGATGCTTTTCGCGGCATCACCATCGCCGGAATGATCCTGGTGAACAATCCCGGGAGTTGGAGTCATGTGTACCCGCCCCTGCTGCATTCGGAGTGGAACGGTTGGACACCCACCGATCTGATTTTTCCCTTCTTTCTGTTCATTGTCGGTGTGGCGCTTACTTTTTCGCTGGAAAAGCAGTTAAACGTGCACGACAGGCGGTACGTTTACCTGAAAATAGCCCGAAGAACACTCATCCTGTTCGGGCTGGGATTGTTTCTTTCCGGATTTCCCTACTATAATCTGGCAAAAATACGAATACCCGGTGTGCTGCAGAGAATCGCGGTGGTTTATTGCATCGCCTCGGTGATTACCCTGAATACCCGGGTGAAAGGGCAGGCATGGACGATGGCGGGATTGCTGTTGCTCTACTGGGGCTTGATGAAACTGATACCGGTACCCGGTCATGGCGCCGGAGATTTGAGCGCGACCGGTAACCTGGCAGCGTTTGTTGACAATAAATTGCTCCACGGGCATATATGGAAGGAAACCTGGGACCCGGAAGGAGTGCTCAGCACCATTCCGGCAGTTGCTACCACGCTTTCCGGGGTGCTCACCGGGCACTGGCTGCGCTCGGGCAGGGATAAACAGGAAATTGCCGGCTGGATGTTTGTCGCCGGCTGGATTGCTATCGTGGTTGTTTTGGCTGGGGCTCATGGCAATTTTGTACCGCAAACGTATCTTCATCAAGATTTAGGAAACGCCATTGTGAGAGTATTTTTCACATTGCTGTTGGTAACAAATCTGTTCCTTGCCGGATGCAAAAAGGGTGAAAATCCTACCTCGCCGCCGGAAAAGAAAACGCCAAGGCTTTCCCGTGTTGCCGGTTTCCGTGCTTCCCGGATTCTGCAAAGTTATCCCAACCGGGAATTTCCCCCGAAAGAATACTGGCAGAAAGTGGCGGAACAGATGTCCGGGAAATTTACCGAAACCCAGCCCGGCGGGATCTGGATCGTGGGGCTGTATCAATCCGATGGAAGTGTGCGGCTGAATTTCCCGGTTTACGGAACACCCTTCGACCACATCCGCTCCATCCTGGATGAGCAAAATGAAGCGTATCTATCTTATTTTGACCAAAAAGGAATCAACGTGTGGCTGCAGGTAGAACCCGGTCTGGCAGATGTGGATACATTAATCTCGATTGTACTCAACCGCTACAAAAATCACTCTTCGGTGGTTGGTTTTGGCGTGGATGTGGAGTGGTACCAAACCTCGCTGCACGCTGGTGGCAAAAAGGTCTCCGATGCCGAAGCTGAATGCTGGGAGCAAAAAGTGAAAGCGGTGAACCCGGATTACACCCTGTTTTTGAAACATTACAGCAAAAGCCGGATGCCGCCCGCTTACCGGGGCGATCTGATTTTTGTTGACGACAGCCAGGATTTCAGCTATTCCGCTGATCCCTTTCACGAGATGATCAACGAATATTCCGACTGGGGAACCGAATTCTTTCCGAACAAGGTGGCGTTTCAGTACGGTTACCCGAACGACCGTTTCTGGTGGTCGAAATTGTCCGATCCGCCGGGAGACATTGGTAATGCCCTGCTGCAGAATATTTCCAACTGTTTCGGACTGTTTTGGGTGGATTTTACTGTGACCGAGGTTTTTCCGCTGGATTAGAAAAGCAATCCAATCTGGTTATTTTGAGAAAAGGTTCATAGGTTCTTCAAAAAGGATTGTTTACTCTAAACAAATGGTGATACAATGCAAAAAAATGCTCAAGTTGTTTTCTTGTTATCCTTTCTATTTCTGATTTGTAAATCTCCACAAAAACAACCCACCAAAGTCAGGGTTGGTCTGGACAATATTTCCCAATATAATGAGTTATTTCAAAATAAACGGGTGGGTATTGTCACCAACCACACTGCTTACAATTCGCATCACAAACACATAATCGATGTTTTCCTGGAAATGCCGGATGTGAAAGTAACTGCGCTGTTTGGTCCGGAGCACGGGATTCGCGGTAGTGCCGAAGCCGGAGCAAAAGTGGATTCCGAAACCGATCCGCTGCGGCATGTGCCTATTTACAGTTTATACGGCAAAACCCGCAAACCCATGCCGGAAATGCTGAAAGATGTTGATCTGCTGGTGTTTGATATTCAGGATATCGGGGCGCGGTTTTATACCTACATTTACACTATGGCGTACGCCATGGAAGCGGCGGCAGAGCAGGGGATACCCTTTGTAGTATGTGACCGTCCCAACCCGATTACCGGGGTGAAAGTGGAAGGAAATATTCTTGACCCGAAATTCGCCTCTTTCGTGGGACTCTTTCCCATTCCGGTACGCCACGGCATGACGGTGGGCGAACTTGCCCGGATGTTTAACGGAGAAGGATGGCTGGCGAACGGCGTGAAAGCGGATTTAACCGTGATTCCGCTGAAAAACTGGCGGAGGGAAATGTGGTTCGACCAGACCGGTTTGACTTTCATTAAACCGTCGCCAAATATGCCGGATTTGGCTTCGGCAACCGTTTACCCGGGAATTTGCCTGGTCGAGGGAACCAATGTCTCCGCCGGACGGGGAACGTCGATTCCTTTCCAGGTGTTCGGAGCGCCGTGGGTAGATGGCGCGCAATTTAGCAACGCACTAAATGCGCTCCGGCTTGCCGGGGTTGATTTTAAAGACACCGTTTTTACGCCGGTTCCAATCGAAGGAGCCGCATTGAATCCCAAATACAAGAATCGCCGGTGCGGTGGTGTGAAAATCCGGGTAACAAATCGTGATCGTTTTCAGCCATTCCGCGGTGGTCTGGAAATTATCAATTTGCTCTACCGGATGTACCCGGACAGTTTCCGCTGGCGCGAAAGTGGATTCGACCGATTGTGTGGCACTGACACTATTCGCAAGGCAATTATTGCCGGTCAACCGATTGATAAGATTGTGGAAAGCTGGCGGGAGGACTTCGCTGATTTTATGCAAATCAGAAAAAAATACCTTCTCTATTGATTTACTGACTTCCCGGCGCACAGTCAGCCATTACTCCAATACTCCAATACTCCATTCCTCCGCCCACCGTTTTTTCAGCCGGAATTATTTTCCTTATTGCAATAGATTTACCCAGCCTTTAAATTTGCACGCTTAATTTGGCCCCAGTAGCTCAGCAGGATAGAGCATCGGATTCCTAATCCGGAGGTCACAGGTTCGAATCCTGTCTGGGGTACCAGATATAAACCAAGGTCGTAACGAGGAGAAATAAATGTTAAAACCGAAAAAGAAAATTACCAAAAGAGATTTAAAGGAAGACAAATTTGTCACCTTTACCCTGAAAGCCCGGGATTATATCGAAACGAACATGAAGATGTTGGTTCGTGCCGGTATTGTGGTTCTCCTGATTATTATTGCGGTCTCGATGTTCATTCACTCCAAGCGAAATGCAACAATACGTGCCAGCGAACTGTTAGGAGAAGCACAGTTGGCGAATTCTAAGGGTAATTCGATGAAGGCGGACAGTTTACTAAAAGTATTAGTAACTGAATATGATGGCGTTACGGCTGCCGGACAAGGATGTTTTCTGCTTGCTAAAATGTATTGGGAGCAAAATGATTTCGACAATGCCCAGATTTATTTTAAAAAGTACCTGGACGAATACGGTGGTGACGATTTATTAACTGCCGGTGCGTTAGCCGGCTATGCGGATTGCCTGATTCAAAAAGGACAAATTGCCGAAGCGGCGAAATATTATGAAAAAGCCGGATTATTGAATAAGGAATTGCCGGAAGTTCCTTCTTTCCTTTACAGCGCTGCTCGTGCTTATCTCGAAGCAAAGGACTTCCAAAAAGCAAAATCCCTGGCGGAAAAAATTGTGCAGGAATACCAGAAAAGTGAATATAAAAGCAAGGCGGAAATTTTGCTGAATATGGCGAAGCTCGAATCCTGAAAAACGTGTTTAAAATAATTTTGTTTAGCAACGGGGTGTTCATTCATCCCGTTTTTTATTTGTGTGAAAATATTGCCTGCCCCTGAATGAAGTTTGGTGCGGGATATTTTTTGGTGCCTGTAAAATGGTCGAATGTTAGTCCAGGTTTTTGACTAAAAGTATTCTATTACCCGGTGGAATGATTTTTACTTTGTCCATGAATTTTCGGATAATAAACAAGCCTCTTCCCCGTTCGCTCAGTTGCTTATTTACCGAATTGATATCGTTTTCCATGCTGCGAAAATTAAAGCCGCTTCCCTGGTCCCTGATGAGTATGGCAACGCGATGTGGACCCACGATGAAATCAATTCTTACCGTTTTCGTAACATCGAATTTGTTTCCGTGTTCAATGGCGTTCGCCAGCACTTCCGAGATTGACATGCGAATTCCCGAAATGTGTGGGTGAATTTTGTGATAAGCGGAAACCTTATGTAAAAAATAGTTATTAACTTTTTCAATAAACTGGGGCGCGCTTGGAATGGTGACCGAGTACCGCTCGCGCCATTCAGTGAAATAACTGTTTTCCAATGGCTCCTGAGGATTATGGCCTTTTAATATGCGAATCAGCTTTTCGTTTTTGACATTGTCGTTTAAATTTTCTATGGTGTACTTGTGACTGAAACGCAGCTCGGTTATGGCACGTTCAGCCAGCGGATCGTCCAAAACCGCCACGATGGCACCAAAAAATTTGATTTTTCTTAAATCCTTTTCTAAAAAAGTAATATCAGAATCAACCAGCATTGCCTGACTGACTACCAGCGAAATGGAATGCGTCGCAGCAAAAGTGAGCGCCTTTTGTGCCGAATCGACCAACCGTACCCGGTGCCCATGGAATATTAAGTAATTAAACAATTTACGCATCCTATGGGTCTGGTTGTCAACCAACAGGATAAAACTTTCCTGCGGTTCGAAATCTTGGTGAAATAAAGTGTTTTTCGCCATATTCATTCTCTGGATTTCAGGTTACCTGGCAGGGATGAACGAAAACGGGCTTTTGCCGTGAAAGAAACCGGGGATACTGTAAACAAGACGAATTGGTGCATGCTGTCGGGTTGTTACTATTCATAAATTTTCCTTTTTTCCTTTGCCCTATTTTATTTGCATTCGGCGTAATCCGGTTTCTCTTTAGAAATGAACAAGCATTTGTAATCCGAATTCAAATTGGATGATATGTCGAATAAATTCCGAGAGATGCTCGGTAATAGCTTGTAACTTTACCGTGTTGGGTTTCATCAAAATGTATCGGTAGTTCGCGCAGCCGTGTGCGGAGTACCTGGTAAAACATGGGTTCTGTTGGTCAGGAATATAGCCGGCTACTTATGTAGCCGGAACGCGAAAAAATACCGGGTTTATGAAGGACCGGCAAGGGAGTAAAAATGAGTGAGAAAAAAGCTATTCAAAAAGACACAACTATCGAAGAAATCGTGGTCAGTTTTCCCGAACTGGTTCGTCCGCTAATGGAACACGGTATTAAATGTATTGCCTGCGGAGAACCGGTGTGGGGCACTGTGGAAGAAAATGCGAAAGAAAAGGGAATCACCAATCTGGATGAAATTATTGATTCTTTGAATGAAAAAATTAAGAAGAAATAAGCAGAGCTTTATTGTCAGGTTCTACTGGTAATTGAGGATAAATGATGAGGAAAAAATTTGTGCTAAAATTTGTTTTGTTCGCCGCGATTGGTGCCTCCTTAGGATATGGTTATTATTACTTTGTTGGTTGCCGTACCGGCAGCTGTCCCATAACCAGCAATCCGTTGATTAGTACGGCGTATGGCGCGCTATTTGGCATGTTGCTGGGTTGGGATATTCGAATGTTCCCGCGCTTGTTTGCCCGATGGATTCAGAAAAAAGAGGAAGAAAAAAGTGACTAATTTTATATATGTAGTGGTAGGAATTATTCTACTTTTCGTGTTACTGCAGGTTTCCCTGAGAATGCGAAGTTGGTTTCGCAAAGGAAAGTCTGCACCACAGGTGGATGGAAAATTAGGGCAGCAAATCAAAAGAGGGACACCGGTGATTGCCTATTTTTACAGCCCTTCCTGCTCGGCTTGCCGGGTGCAGGAGAAGAATCTGCAGCAGGTTCAGGAAAAGTTTAAAAACATTATGCGGATTAACGCCGGAAAGGAACACCAGACGGCGCGCCAGTTTGGGGTAATGGGAACACCTACCACGGTGGTGATTGAAAACGGAATTATCAAAAACTATTTTGTCGGCGTTACACCGGCTTCAAAATTACTAAATACCCTGAATGTATAAAATGCTGTCTCCCGGAGTTAATCGCCTTTAATCAATAGCTGCAAGCAGTGCTGACCGTCTTTTTGCTGATTTACCTTTCACAAGTTTCTGAACACACACTTATTTTATCATCCGCTGTTTCGACAGACGCTGTAGGCGCTTCGGCGCTATTTTCACCGGCGCTTGCCTGATTTGCAGCATTTGTGGCGACAACGACCTCCAGTTTTTCGGTTCGATTATCTGCCGGTGACCGGCTTCAACCCGGACGTTCTTTCTTTTCAGAATGGTTGGCTGTCGCTGCACCACGTTTACTAATTCAAGGTCGTAGGTTAGACCCGTTTGAGTGGTATTGATTTCCAGTGCTCGCTGGTTGCGGGTTACTTGTATGATCACCGGTTTTTCCGGTTGAACCTGCAAATTCTTTACCCGGAAAATGCGTGATCGTTTATTTGGTTGTAATATCTGAGTAAATTGTACTTCATAGCGAGAGGCATTGCTCTGGTTGCGGATAATAATGCCGGGTTTAGTGGTGCCGGCACCTTCCAGGGTAACCAGGTCTTTTCCGGCGCCGCCAATTGCCCGCAGAGAGATGTAACTGGTACCGCCAACCATGCCAAGCTGGTAGCCGGTTTTTCCATTTCGCAAATCAATATCAACTGCACCGCGCGGGTTTCCTAACATGAAATACACCAGCGTTCGCTCACTCGATTCACCCGGCTGTGGCGCCGGCGCATCGTCCGAGGGAATCCAGGGCATGGTGTTCAGCAAGCCGGTTGCCGGGTTGGTGTCGATATCGGTGGTGCCGGGAATATACATCCGTTTGCCCTCGGCGTTGGTAATTTGTTCAATCTCGCTGTTATCGCCGGTGACGAAAAACTGCGCCAGGATGTCCGAGACACTCAGGCCCAAAGACATTGGCGACCGGGCGGTGGGTCCGACAATGGAAAGAGGAAAAATCATAATGTTGCCACCACCCCCAGGGTCTCCCGACCACCAATCGGTTCCGTGGTGAAATGTCCACCCGTGGGAAGCGGTGGAATCGATGGTGATATAATTTTTACCGGAGGTGTACCAGGTTCTTTTTGCCGGGTCCGCCCAGGAACGGTTGGGATCGTAAAGATAAATACGCCGGTATCCATCCACTATTTTCGCGTCGTAAGCAACCATGGTGTGCCCGCCGTCGGCTGGCGAGGTGGATTTGGTGACACTGATGACGGTCGGGTCGTCTTTCGATTTGTAATACAGGAACTGGTTGTAAGCGTAAATCCCGTCCCGCTGTTTTCCCCGGGCGATGATATCCAGCATGAATTTCAGAGCCGGCAGACTCAATTGATGCCCGTGAATGGCATTAATCGCCTTGCGCAGATTCGGATCGCTCGGTCCCAGGTCTGAATAGAGATCACCGGAATATTGCGGGATCGGCAAGCAGAAACCATAGTAGCCGCCTTTGGACAGCATCAGCAGGCTCATCACGCTCATTCCGAAACAATTTCCTTTTTTGGAAATTTCCGATTTAAACGCCAGGTCGTAAAACAGCACATCGAAGCCGGAGGAATACGGATCTCGCGTGGGGGGAATGCCGATAAAAGACGTTCGGTAGATTTCCCAGGACAAAACCGAATCCGGCCAGTTGTCGATGTACCAGGCTTTCTTCTCAGCGTAGTGCTGGGAGAAAATTGTTTGGGGAAACAAACCCAAAACAAGTAAAATGACCAGGAAAAGAAA
>MVCZ01000199.1 GCA_002049825.1 Candidatus Zhuqueibacterota bacterium 4484_188 | reverse complement strand
ATAACGACGAAGCAATCTCTTGTTGAATTTCTCTCAAAGCACGCTATTTACGCAGTAGTCGAATTACTTTCCCATTTTAATCGGGTGTGAATTTTCCTAAATTGAATTCCGGTTTAGTTTTTAGTTGGCTTTGAGTGTCTGCAAAATTAAAAAAACAGGAATTTTTTAATGAAGATTTTCAGCACCAGATTTCATGTTCGCAGCTACGAGTGCGACTCGTATGGTCATGTCAACAATGCAGTGTATCTCAATTACCTGGAGTATGCCCGGATGCGGGCACTGCAGGAAAACGGGTTTACCCTGGACACCATGAAAGAAAAACAGTACCTGATTGTAATCCGTCGAATTGAAATCGATTATAAACACCCGCTGTTCATGGGTGAAGAAGTCCTGGTTAAAACATTTACTTCTTCGTCAAGGAAAACCAGCGGTACCTTTACCCAGCAAATTTTTCGTGCCGGAGATGAAAAACTCTGTGCCGAAGCCAAAGTAACCTGGGTTTTCACCAATTTGAAGGGAAAGCCGGTGCCTATTCCGGAAGAAATACAAACCGCTTTTGTAATCGGATAGAATTTTACGACAAAATGAAAAATCTCTCTTACACACACAGAGTAGCTGTTACTGCGTACGTTGTGAAAGATGACAAATTTTTGCTGCTAAAACGGAACAACGAACCGTGTATCTGGGCACCACCCGGAGGCCGGCTGGAGGAAGATGAAAATCCCGAAGAGGGCTTGAAACGGGAAATCAAAGAGGAAACCAATTTTGATATCGAAATCATCGCCCCGGTAAACACCTGGTTCGGTGAATGGCAGGGGAAACCGCTGCTGTCTATCGATTACCTGGTGCGAACTGTTGGTGGCAAACTACAGTTATCAGATGAACATTCTTCGGCAGCCTGGGTTTCACTGGAGGAACTAAAAAAAGGTGTGCCGATTGAATTAGACCCCAGACTGGGGTTTAAACTGAAGGATTTTCAGAAAGCCAAAAGACTGATTGATATTCTGCAGGAAGCGAATTATCAAATCTGAACATCCACCCTCTGGCAAAAACGTATTTCAGGAAGGGAAATTTAGTACCCATAAATCAACGCAGTGAAAACGCATACTATGATCGGTACAGAAATTAACGAAGCGGTTTCTTTGACCTAAAACTGTTGTCCGGGAAATTACTCCGTCTATTTGTCAAACAATCAAAATTGCGTTGACTACTTTGGGAAAATTACTCTCACTCAATTATGTAATACCTTACAGTCGGATGGGAAAGCAAGTATTTTTTCATTGCCTGCCTGACACCGCCGGCAGACAGGCGAGGAGTGAAACGACGAAGCAATCTACTTGTTTATAAGAAGATTGTTTTTCACGGCAAGCCGGGATCGCAATTACTGGACCACCCGTGATTGAGGTGTTATCTAATTATCATAATTTTATTTGATTTCCATATACCCTCAGCGTATATTCTCCACTCAAAAATGGTAATTTGAAAAGAACCATTTGTTTTTTTATAACTTATATTTAAATATCACCGTCGGTGCCGAACGGTTTATTTATTTTTTTCTTGACAAATAAAAAGATTTCACTTTATTAGCAACAACGGGCAGTAACAGAACAAAGGAGCAATTTTCATGGCAGAACGAATTACCCCGCGTACGGAAGACTACAACCGCTGGTACACCGATGTCATCATTCAAGGAAAATTAGCGGATTATTCACCGGTAAAAGGTTGTATGGTAATTCGTCCGAACGGCTATGCCATCTGGGAACGGATGCAGCAGGAACTGGACAGGATGTTTAAAGAATCCGGGCACGTGAACGCCTATTTTCCGCTGTTCATCCCGGAAAGTTTCATGAAGAAGGAAGCCGAGCACGTGGAAGGATTTGCTCCCGAGTGTGCCGTGGTTACCCACGGCGGCGGTCAGGAATTGGAGGAATCGCTCTATATCCGTCCTACTTCGGAAACCATTATCTGGAGCATGTACAAAAAGTGGATCATGTCCTACCGAGACCTTCCCATTCTGATCAACCAGTGGGCAAACGTGGTTCGCTGGGAAATGCGCACCCGTCTGTTTCTGCGCACCACCGAATTTTTATGGCAGGAGGGACACACCGCCCACCGGCGCCGACCATACCTATTGCATCGAAGCGATGATGCAGGACGGAAAAGCGCTTCAGGCAGGAACATCCCATAACCTGGGACAAAATTTTGCCAAAGCTTTCGATGTGAAGTTCCAGGACAAAAACGGCGAGCTCAAATATGTTTATGCTACCAGTTGGGGCGTGAGTACCCGTTTGATTGGCGCTCTGATTATGACCCACGGCGACGACAACGGATTGATCATTCCGCCGAAGCTTGCCCAAACCCAGATGGTGATGATTCCGATTTGGAAAGAAGCCACCCGGGGTAAAGTGTTGCAATTCGCCGAAAATGTGTACCGGCAACTTAAAACCCGATTTGCCGTGAAGCTTGATGCCCGCGAACAGTATAAACCCGGTTATAAATATGCCGAGTGGGAAATGGCTGGTGTTCCGCTGCGGATTGAAGTGGGTCCCCGTGATGTGGAGAACAACCAGGTAATGTTAGTCCGGCGGGATACCCGGAAAAAAATCCCAACACCGCTTAATTCGCTGGAGAACACGATAGAGAAACTTCTGGAAAAGATTCAGCGCGATCTTTTTGAACGCGCTTTAAAACTGCGCCAGGAAAATACGCACCAGGTGGAAACTTACGATGAATTCAAGAAAGTGCTGGAAGAAAAAGGTGGGTTTATCGAGGCGCATTGGTCCGGCGACCCGGAAAATTTAAGGATTTCTTATGTACCGACAATCAAGTTCTGGCATGATGACACCGGGAGTGAAAAACCTCCTGCTGGCTAACATTGCTGTTTTTATCGTCCAAATTCTGGCACCAAGCCTGATAGAAAACAAATATTTTATCCTGGTGCCACAATTGGTTTTCAAGAAATTGTATTTATGGCAACTGGTTACCTACATGTTTTTACATGGCGGACTAGGGCATATTTTTTTCAGGTATCGAGTTGGAACGTACCTGGGGAACAAAAGAATTCTTAAAATACTATTTTCTAACCGGTATCGGCGCGGGTATTTTTATCGCCCTTTTTTCCAGCTACCCGACCATCGGTGCCTCCGGCGCTGTTTACGGCGTTCTGGCTGCTTTTGCGCTGTTCTTTCCCGATCGCTACGTTTACCTGTATTTTCTTTTTCCCATCAAAATGAAATATCTCGCCCTTGGATTGGGCTTGATCGAATTTCTGTCCAGCTACCGGGCTGCCGACGGAATTGCTCACGTGGCGCACCTGGGTGGAATGATCATCGGTTTCTTTTATTTGCGGTATAAATACCGGCATTGGGGCATCGGGCAAAATTTCTTTAAAAATCTTTTCCGCCGGTGGGGACCGTAAACCCGGACACAATGGTTCACAGGTTTGGTAACCTGTCTCGATACTGCGGAGTTTACTTATGGAATTTTTAGAAAATTTGGTGTGTGGTTGTGAAGAATGTCATTACAACCACGAAAACTACTGTTATCACGGGACCGTTACGCTGGACATCGGCGCCAGTTGTGAAGATATGGAAACCTGCGAATTTCTGCACCAAAGAAAAAAAATACGCCAGTTCCGCATTTGCCTCCGACCAGAGTCTGTTCCCCTCGGAAGATTAGAAATATTTATTTTCGAAGGCGGTTTTATAATTTTTTCATCAAATAAACCTTCCAGCACGAAATGAAACCCGATCAAATAATTCATCAATTAAAACAAATGTCTTCCGGAACTGCGCAAATTCGCCAGGGAGGTTGGGAGTAACCATTTGCTGGCCCAACAACTCTGGCAGACGAATATTCACGAGGCGCGTCTGCTGGCAGCGTTTATTGACGATCCACGGCAGGTAAACAAACAGCAGATGGAACAATGGGCGCTGGATTTCAATTCCTGGGATATTTGCGACCAGGTTTGTAATCACCTGTTTCGTAAAACGCCCTTTGCTCATCAGATGGCACTGAAATGGAGTCGGGCGCAAGCGGAATTCGTTAAACGAGCCGGTTTTGTGCTGATGGCAGTCCTGGCGGTTCATGATAAAAAATCGGGAGACCAGCCTTTCCTGGATTTTCTGAAAATCATTCAACAGGAATCGCAGGACGAGCGAAATTTTGTGAAGAAAGCCGTGAACTGGGCATTGCGCCAGATTGGTAAACGAAATCTCAGTTTACACCAGGCTGCCCTCAAAACTGCTGAACAAATAAATCAAATTGATTCCAAATCGGCGGGCTGGATTGCCACCGATGCACTGCGGGAACTACGCAGTGATAAAATTTTAAGCAAACTTAAAACAGCAAGAGACAAACAATGACCGAACGATGTGCCTGGGTGCCGGATGACCCGCTTTACCAATGGTACCATGATCGTGAATGGGGAGTACCGGTTCATGATGATCGGCTGCTGTTTGAATACTTAATTTTAGAAGGTACCCAGGCAGGACTCAGTTGGCAAACCATTCTCCGGAAACGGGAAAACTATCGCCGGCTGTTCGATAATTTTCAGGCAGAAAAGATAGTCTCTTACAGCGAGGAAAAGATTCGAGCGCTTTTAGCCGATCCGGGTATCATTCGCAACCGGCTGAAAATTGCCGCTACCGTCCGGAACGCCCGCTGCTTTCTGCAGGTGAAAAAGGAATTTGGCAGCTTCGATAATTACATCTGGCAATTCGTCGGTGGTGAACCAATCATCAATGCCTGGAAAACAGTTGAAGAGGTACCAGCCCGCACGACGGTTTCGGACGCAATGAGCAAAGATTTAAAGAAACATGGATTTAAATTTGTGGGCTCGACCATTTGTTACGCATTTATGCAGGCAGTGGGGATGGTGAACGACCATACGGTAAATTGTTTTCGCTACCGGCAGCTGCTTTCGCAGAATTTTTATAAATAAACCGTTGCACCAGAAAGTAAATAGATATTTAATTCCGGGTAAAAAAATCAGATGGGCGAAAAGGAGAGCAACATATCCGAACGAAACCGGGTTCCGCAGGCAATCCGGGTAACCTGGATTGGTTTTTTCACCAATTGCCTGCTGGCGATTCTGAAATTCGCCGCCGGAATCCTGGGGCGAAGCACGGCGATGGTGGCAGATGCCATTCACTCGCTTTCCGATTTTGCCACCGACCTGGTGGTTATTTTCGGTTTTCATGTGGTAAACCGCCCGATCGATGAAACACACAACTACGGTCATGGTAAATTCGAAACCCTGACCACTACCTTTATCGGCTTTGTGCTGCTCTTTGTCGGTGGGGGAATTTTCTGGAACGCCGCAAATAAAATCTACGGGTTCTACCTCGGGCACCGCCTTTTTCAGCCCGGCTGGATATCGCTGGCTGCCGCGGTGGTTTCTATTCTTGCCAAAGAATCGATTTACGAATACACACTGAAAATCGGTAAACGGATAAACAGCCAGGCAATTATTGCTAACGCCTGGCATCACCGAACCGATGCTCTGTCCTCAATCGGTGCCCTCCTGGGAATAAGCGGTGCCATGTTTTTGGGCGAAAGCTGGCGTTTCCTGGATCCGCTTGCCGCGGTGTTGGTAAGTATTCTGATTATCAGGATATCCTTCTCCATTTTAAAGAACAGCCTGAACGAACTAATGGAAGCATCGGTAGACGAGGAAGTCCGGCAGCGAATCATCGAAGTGGTCAACCAGGTGCCCGGCGCTCGGAATCCGCACAATCTGAAAACCCGCAAAATAGGTAACAATATCGCCATTGATTTACACATCATATTGTTGAGGCGCACGATGTTTCCACCGAGGTGGAAAATCAGCTCAAAGAAGAATTCGGGCAGGCGACATTTGTTTCGGTGCATATTGAGCCGTGCCAGGAAATGAAAGATTGATCAATCCACAAATAATAGAATTCAGAAGCAGAAAAAACCCACCCCATTCAAATATCAAGTTACTTTTCAGAAATGATTTAAAAGTTACCCTATTTTATTTAAAAGAAACAAATTCAAAGGGAAACCATTTCTATATTTTTCACAACATAAAAATAATGCGATCAGGGGGAAATGTCTGAGGGTTCACCCGGCTTTGGCGGAGAAATGTATGGTAACCAGGGTGTAGCCGGATTACTACGTATCCATTTCTCAAAAGATTTTTTCTCTATTGGTAAAACAATAAATAAAATCGAATCATCTTGTGAAAGAGTATATTGATAAAAATTATAAAGAGAATCTGGATGCATAAATTCGTAATTCGATTCTTTTTTATTTACAGCAAATCCTTTGTTGATATTTTCAAGTCGTTTTTCATAACTATCAATAACAAGATAATAGGAGGATTTAATATTTTTAACAGCCTCTTTTAATGAATTATTTTCTAAGGTAAGATTTTCAATTTGGTTTTTGTAGGATTTATACTGAAAAAAGATAGTCATAATAAAACCAAATATAATAAATACTACAAAAATAATAATGATTTCCA
>MVCZ01000011.1 GCA_002049825.1 Candidatus Zhuqueibacterota bacterium 4484_188 | reverse complement strand
GAACTGCGGTTGGAAAAAACACCGGCTCCGGGCGCAAGCGAGACGGATACTTCGGGTTTAAATTTTACCACCACTTCACCGAATTCTTTCGCAGTAATGAATGCAAGCAGGCTATTCAGCAGAAGAAACAGCAAAAATAAAAATAAAGGTATTCTCACACTTTGATACCGTTAAAGTTAATGAAATTGATTTTTATTTAAAAATTACGGAGGTGGAATCATAGTCTGCACCCCCGGGCAGAAAGTAAAGTATTTTTGCAATCTTCCCAACTACTTTTTTGAGAATATTAGCGTTGTTTGCAAGCAAAGCATTCGTTACCCGAGGTCAGAAGGTAAAAAGGTTTATCCGGAAAAACGGAAGATATCCTACAAATCCTGAGGATTGCCCGCACCGAAGGAAATGCCTCTGCTCCATTACGTTATACTCGACATTACAGGTCTACGGAAGGGACAGATTTTACACCAAATATTCCGGATTGACCGACGCTGCCCTTTGAGACGTATTTTGACTATTTGAGAAAGGCTGGTTTAATGAGGTTCCCAAAAGAGATGACCAATGTTCCCAGGTGGAAACAGGGGAAAGGGGAAATGCTACCCCTTCCTTACTCAGACTTATTTCCCGCCTGGGATTTTTGTTTCTCAATAATATTTTCCAGGTCTTCCAACTTCCGCTGGTAGCGCGCATTTTCCGGGTCTTTGTCCAGCAACTGACGGAATACGTCCATTGCTTCTTCAAATCTTCCCTGGGCAATATATATTTCTCCCAAGGTGGGTGATAAAATCGGCGGACGCCCAAAATGAGTTGTGTCCGTCTTGCCGGATGGTTTTTCTTCAATTTCTTCCGTCGCAACAGGTCCCCCGGGTGGAACGCTCTTTTCTTCAACCCGCGGCTGTTGAGTTTCCTCCTGAATTTCAATTTTAGCGGCAGGTTCCGGTTCATGCGGTGTTTCGGGCGCTTTTTCAATACCCGGTTTTATCTCTTCTTCCTCTTTCTGCTCGGTTATCTGTGGTTGCTCAACCGGTTCCTCAGTAAAATCAATCCGCTCCGGCGCTTCTTTTCGCTCTGAAATAATATCTGCAACTACCGAACTGAAATCAATCGGTTCCTCATTGTCAAATTCTTCCGGAACAACTTTTTCTGCCGCTTCTTCTTCAGAGGTTTCTTCAATGAAATCGGTTGGAAATTCCGTTTCAGGATTCGGCGGTGTTTCGCTTTCGGAATCCTCGGTTATTTCCTCTTTAACCTGCACCTGGAAGTCCTTTTCATCTTCACCGGCTTCGTGTTCCTCAAAGAAAGAATCCATCGCTTCACCCAACTCTTCTTCGGCACTTGCTTCCGCCGATTCCCCCGGTTCCGTTTCTAATGGTTTCGCCTCGGTGAGCAGCGAAGAAATATCTTCTTCGGTTTTATCTTCTTCAACTTCTTCAAACGTATCCTTAAAAACTTCATCTAAAGCTTTTTCGAAATCATTGGTTTCCTCTTCCGGAGGCGAAACCGTTTCAAACAAATTATCAATCTCAGCATCACTCATTTCTTCAACCTGCTTTTCGATTTCTTCACCCGTTCCGGATTCACCGAACTCATCCTTCAGAATTTCATCTTTCGGAGTGATCATAGAAACCACATCTTCGGTAAAATACTTTTCAGCTGCCCGACTGTTGAAACAATCGGAAAGAAAATAATTCAGATTGCTGTCCTGGGTCATCACCGCCAGGTTCATACTTTCGTTGATTTCAGTCAATAGATTCCAAGCCCGGGGATTTGCCGGGTCATGCGCCAGCACAAACTCGAACTCTCTTTTGGCTTCGGAGAAATTTTTCTGCCGGTATTTCAACAAAGCCAACACATAGTGCCCAAAAATAAAAGTGGGGTGTTTTTCAAGCCCTTCCTGGCAGATTTCCTGCGCCCGTTCCAGATTTCCCTCTTCCATCAGCCGCAGTGCCAAATGGGCAAAAACAATGGAATCCGGATGTGTGTTAAAAAACTTTTCCAGATTTTCCAAAGAAGTAAATTCAATCATGATTGTCCCCTTTTCCAAACTACCGAAATATAAAAAATTCTACCGTTAAAAGAAATAGAAAATCACCAGGCAGCAATAGTTTTATTAATAATATCTTCAATTATCTGATCGATTGCCTGGGAAATAGCCAGGTCAATCTCTTCGGTTAAGGCAGTTCCGCTAATTACCCCGTATCGAGAAAGATTTCCGCTCCAGAGCGGTTTTTGGGTGTGTGTGTTCATGCATTCTGCCTTAACAGTCACAGTCATGTGGTATTCATCGACCTGTTCGGTCACCTGCTGGGCGCGGGCAAGATTAATACTGACCGGTTCCCGGCGAATAGACACAATAGAACCGCTAAGCACTAAATCTGCCGATTTTTTATTGTCAATCACACGCAGCGAGTTATCCTTAATAAAGGCTTCAGTTACTTTTTGCATGAAGTCTTCACGAATATTCGGGTACGCCTCTCTGCTCTGGTATTCGAAATCTTCAATATAGATGGTCTTCAGATAGGACGGAAGCGCACCCCGGAAAGAATACCGGACACACGACAGCGAAAGCAGAAACAAAATAATAAGCCAGAATTTACTCAATTTCATATTCTTTGAGCTTCCTGTAAAGTGTGCGTTCACTGATTTTCAGGGCATTGGCGGCTTTGCGTTTGTTACCGTGGAATTTTTGCATTGCCCGTTTAACCATCTGTTTTTCCATCTCTTCAATCGGCTGCACTTCGCGGTTCCAGGAAGCGTCTTCAAAATCGCCCCGGTTCACCGGCTGATGAATTTGATTATGCAAATCCACAAGTATGGCTTTCATTTCCCGCATCTCCACACCAAGCGAAAGCAGTGCCTTGTAAATAAGCTCCCGCTCGGTCTGGTCGACACTCTTGTTTACCCGCATGGGAAGCGCGGAAATCGTTTCCGGTTCCTCTTCGTAATATTTCAAATGAGAACGCACAAATTCAGCGTTTACTTTTTTCCCGGCAGACAAAACGGTTACCGATTCCACAAAATTTTTCAGTTCCCTGATGTTGCCCGGCCAATGGTAATTTTCAATAATACTCAGGGCATCGGGAGTAAATCCGGCAAATTCGATTTTATTCTCCCGAATCGTTTCATTCAGGAAATGTTCCATAAGCGGCAGGATGTCTTCCCTACGTTGGCGAAGCGGGGGAATATTAATTGAGACCGCTTTCAGCCGGTAATACAGGTCTTTCCTGAACTGGTTGTGCTGCACCATGCTGCTCAAATCGCGATTGGTAGCAGCAATTACCCTTACGGACACCTTGCGTAAAGCACCGCTTCCCACCCGCATAAATTCACCGGTTTCTAACACACGTAACAATTTTACCTGGGTTTGCAACGGTGTTTCACCAATCTCATCCAGAAAAATCGTTCCGCCGTCAGCTAATTCGAAATATCCTTTTTTCATGGCAATGGCGCCGGTAAATGCACCTCTCTCGTGACCGAATAACTCGCTCTCCAAAAGACCTTCCGGGATGGCACCCATGTTCACCGAAATCATTTGCTTACCATTGCGAGGACTCAATTGGTGAATCGCCTTTGCCACAATCTCTTTCCCAACACCGCTTTCACCGGTTATCAAAACCGAAATATTCGTAGGCGCTACCGACATGATCTGTTCGATCACCTCCCGGATTCCTTCCGACCGCCCAATGATACCCAATGATTCCTGGATTTTTTTGTATTTGTTCAGCACAACCATTGAAAACCTCGAAATTTCATGTAAAAATACTTGGACTGTCTCATAAAATCAAGGAATTATTGCAATTGTGCCGAAGTCTTTTCCTGGTAAACCGCAAGAAAAGACAATTGCATTGTGGAATATGTTTTGCTATTATTAACAGGGTTTAGACTTAGATGAATCCGGGTG
The DNA here is from genome assembly GCA_002049825.1 of Candidatus Zhuqueibacterota bacterium 4484_188. GTDB lineage: Bacteria > Calditrichota > Calditrichia > RBG-13-44-9 > RBG-13-44-9 > 4484-188. Next base: position 14,690 of record MVCZ01000011.1, on the reverse strand, counting down.
CATAAATGAAACTGCTCAAATGATTGAGATACAGTATTTACTTTTAGTGAAGCGGTTTTAAAGAACAAACAGCTATTATTAAATCGGTTATCTGATGCCAATGAAGACACTCTACAAGAAAGCGCTTATTATTGGCGGTGCTACTATTTTATTGGAAATAATCATTGTTTATTTTCTATACACCAGCATTAATGCTTTTTATTCCGATTTAACCAGTAAATTAGCTTTTCTTCTGGTTGAACAAGTTAAAAACGGCATTGCTGCAGACAAGCTTGATTTCTCAAAAATCACGCCATATAATCGATATCCCACGCGGCGTATTATCAACCGTTTCAGTGGTAAGAATTCAAAAATCCTGCATGTGACCCTGATCGACACAAGTAACCGGATTTTAGTGAGTGACGACCCATCAATTGAAGGAAAGAAATTTCCTGCGGCGATGGAACTGAATTCTCTGCAAACCGATCGTGCGACTATTCTAAGTCGTGCATGGGAAGGGAACCAGGAAATTGTCGATGTGATTACTCCGCTGGTACAGGATTCAATAAAACAAGGCTATTTGCAAACGGTTATTTCGGTAAAACACCTGGAGAGTTTTTACCGCAACCGACGGATGATTATCTTCATTGCCAGTATTTTTTCTTTTGGCATAATTATTCTTACGGTTTTTCTTACTTCACGCATTTACAAACGAAATTTGCAAAGCATTGAAAGTGCAATTGAGAAACTGCATCAGTCCGACTATCAGTACCGGGTTAAATACCAGAAGAGCGATGAGTTTGCCCCGGTATTTTCACGGTTGAATGAACTATTCGAAAAAACACTCGACTTAAACGCCAGTTTTCGTCAATCCGAAGAGCGGATTCAGGCAATGATGCGGGTCATTCATGAAGGATTACTGATGCTGGATATGAACATGCGAATTGTTTCTTACAACGAGTATTTGTTGGATATTTTGCAGATTCGCAACCACAGTCACCCGGAGAATCAGATATACAAAATCATCCAAGCTAACCCCCGGCTACTGGAGATTTATCGACGTGCACGCGACCCTCTAACCCACGCGGTGCGGAAAGACCTTAGCCTGAATCTGCCGAATAAATCGACTATTCATATCCAGATAAACGCGCTGTCTATTTCGGAAGGTGAAAATATCAATAGTGTGATTTTTTACATTAAAAATCTGGCGGTTTTGAAGGAACTGGAACAGAACCTCCACCGGAGTATGAAATACACCGTAATCAGCCAATTAGCATCAAGTATCGGGCATGAAATACGCAATCCGCTGAGTTCCCTGGCGATTCACACCGAAATTCTGGACAACCTGGTTTCCCAAATTCCTTCCGGGGAAGAAAAACAGATAAAAATCAAAAAATCAATCACTATCCTTAACAGTGAAATTGAACGGCTTACCAAGTTAATAGACCAGTTCTTTAACCTGGCGAAACCGCAGGAAATTCAATTAGCCCTGGAAGACATTAATTCGGTGCTAAAAGAGGTAATCGAACTCATCCAGCAGCAAAGCTATGAGAAAGCTGTGCAAATACGCACCTATTTCGCCAAGAATTTGCCTTTGGTAAACGTCAGCCGCGACCAGATTAAACAGGTTATTATAAACATCATTTTGAACGCCTTTGATGCCATGCCCAACGGCGGTAAATTATACCTGGCAACCCGCGCCTATGATAATAAAGTGGGAATTGCCATTAAAGATACTGGAATGGGTATTCCACAGGAAATTAAAGGTAAAATTTTCGAACTCTATTTTTCCACCAAAGACAACGGGGGAGGAATTGGTTTAGCAGTTTCGAAAAAAATTGTTGAAGCGCACGAAGGAAAAATTTACTTCACAACCAAGGCGGGCGAAGGAACACGATTTGTTATCGAACTTCCCAGAGCTTAACCGGTAAAAACAGGAAATGGAAAATGGAGAAACACAGCATCCTTATCATTGATGATGAAGATAATATTCGGGAGGGAATGATTACACTGCTGGAATCCAAAGGATATTATGTAAAAGGTGCCAGTAACGGTAAGAGCGCACTGGAGCTTTTGGATGACCAGATTTTTGAACTGATCATCACCGACTTTAAAATGCAACAAATGGACGGAATGCGGGTGCTCCAGACTATCAGCAAACAGTTCCCTTCAATCAAAGTAATTATGGTTACCGGTTATGGTTCTATCGAACATGCCGTAGAAGCGATGCGCCTGGGAGCACTAAATTATATTACCAAGCCGGTAAACCCGCAGAAACTTTTAAAAATTATCGAAGACACTTTTGCAGCCAACCATAATGAGGTTAACGAAGAAAAAAGCAAAAAAGTGCTGAAAAGACTTCGTCACTTTCACAACATGGTGGGACTCAGCAAGCCAATGCAGGAAATTTTCCGAAAAATCCGGGAAGTTGCTCCCACGGATGTTTCGGTGCTGATTTTAGGAGAAAGCGGCACGGGCAAGGAATTGGTTGCCCGGGCAATCCACGATCTTTCACCCCGGAAAGACCATCCTTTTGTTGCGGTGAATACCGGCGGTATCCCACGGGAATTGATTGCCAGCGAATTATTCGGTCACCTGAAAGGCGCGTTTACCGGCGCCATTGCCGATAAAAAAGGCAAATTCGAAGAAGCCCACCAGGGAACCCTTTTTCTGGATGAAATCGGAACCATGGGAATTCCGGTTCAAATTTCACTTCTGCGCGTGCTGGAAACCCGGGTTATTGAACGAGTCGGGGGCAATAAACCAATCCCGGTAAACGTACGAATTATTTGCGCCAGTAACGAAAACCTGATGGATTTAATAAGAAGTCATAAATTCCGCGAAGACCTTTATTACCGCCTAAACGTCTTCGCCATCGATTTGCCGCCTTTGCGGAAGCGAAAGCAGGATATTCCTTATCTAATCAAATATTACCGGGAATTGTTCAATATCGAGTTAAATAAAAATATCAGCGACTTGACCAAAGAAGCCCAACAGGCTTTAAAGGAGTACAGTTGGCCGGGGAATATCAGAGAATTGCGTAATGTTATTTTGCGCGCCATGCTCTCGGCAAATGATGTAATTGATGTGCATCATCTTCCATCAACGATTACCGGAAATAAGGTGGGAAGCGAGGTCATTTCATTCAGAGCCGGCACACCGCTTTCGGAAGTGGAAAAAATTATGGTTATCCAAACCTTAAAAGCCGTAAAAGGGAATAAACTGAAAGCATCGGAAATTTTGGGCATCAGTCGCAGATCACTCTATAATAAGCTGGAAGAATATCAAATTGACGAAAATAGTCTGTAAATAATCTGCACATATTTTAGTACTTTTCCAAGTGCCATAATCCGGGTCTCTTTTGGCAATGGACTACCTATTTCTCCGCAGTTCACCTGATAAAAATAACCGACCGAATATTTGAAATCTTTCAGTCTCTTTCGCATTAAGCCAACAAATCCGAACAACTGCCCTCATAAACGAATCGGCTGCAAACGATATTCGTGAAGAAATAACCTCATCGGGGATTTTATCAACTGTTGATTAGCCAATTTAATCTTAGAGATTAAAACTGGTTTAAGGTAAAAAACGAGGGCAGTAATCTATAAAAATCTATTTTAAGCCGAAGTGTTGATATTTTACTCACCCTGGAAGGTTACCAGGTAATCTCCGTGTATAATGGCGAAGAAGCGCTAAACCAACTTTGCACACAGAAATATGATTTATTAATTACCGATATTGTAATGCCACAACTAAACGGGATAGAACTCATTAACCAGATAAGAATGATTTCCCCCGATTTGCCAATAATTGTTGTTTCGGGAAATTTAAACGAAACCTATGCCGCAGAATTAAAACGCGCCGGTGTTCAGGCAATTCTTCCCAAACCGATTCATCCCGATCTGTTTCGCAGAGCCATTCGAAAAGCGCTGGCAAATCGTATTCGATAAATTTTCGCCACCGGTGCAGCGCGGCAGAATTCTCACCAGGCCCCTGTGAAGCATCAAAACCGAATTTCTTGCCGGTAAGTTGTTGCATTTCCTGGACAATTTCTGCGCGTAAAAAAGGAAGCTCACATGTTTCTAATAAATCAAGCAATAGAATCAGACCTTTCTTCCGATCAAGTTTTGCCAAACGGGAAGCAATTTTAAAACGAGTATATTTATCCTGCTCGGCATCAAAGATTTCATGTAACTTTTGCGGACTTTTAATTGTGCCCAGGAATTTATCCAATTCAACCTCGCTCAAAGTATCCAACTTTTTATGAACATCAACTTCGTGCAACAGGTGTTCCTCTTCGGTAACCAGGCTTTTATGCTCGTGGGTGTGATAGATTGAGCGAAAAGATTCGCCCATGAGATAAAAGCCGAAAATAATTAGAATGAACACACCGACTCCCATTGCAATTCTGAGTAGGGCTGTTTTCCGGGATTCCGCCCGCCGGTAATACAGAAACAGTGAAATCAAAACCAGCATGAGTCCGTAGAACGCCACCACTGTCGGTCCGCTGGGAATATCGGCGACATAGGAGATGTAAAGACCGATCATACTGACAAATACACCCAACCCCCACCCGATGGCTAATTGCTTCCACAAAATATCGGTGATAAGCATGGAAGTAATTGCGGGTACTACCAGAAATACAAACACCAGAAGGACACCTGCGGTTTTTACAGAAAGGCTTATTACCAATCCAAATGAAACATAGAAGAGAAAGTCCCAGAACCGTACGGACATGCCCTGCCGGTACGCTTCTTCGGGGTCGTTGGAGATGAGCAAAAACTGGCGTCGGAAAATATAATGAAACACGCCCACAAAAGAATATACAATAGCCGCGGTGGCAATGGTCGACCATTTCACCCACAAAATACTGCCGGTCAGGATTTCCTTAATATGCTCGGCACCATGCGGCGCTTTATCGATAACCAAAATAGCAACCGCAGCAGCAATAGCGTATGCCAAACCGATAACCGCCTCCTGGGGTATGGTTTCGTGACGCAGACGTGAAATTGAAAAAATTGCCGCCCCGATAAAGGTGAAGCTCAAAGAAAACCAGTAGGCACCCATAGTGCCTGGCAGAATTCCAAACAGGAAGCCCACCGTTGTTCCCAGCGCGGCAATTTGTGCCAACGCTAAATCGACAAAAATCACCTTCCGGCGAATGACGTGTAACCCCAGGTAGGAGTGAATTCCCACCAACACCAGGCACTCAAAAAATGCCGGCGCCATTATATCCCATACACTTAGTTGCACGGTTTACTCCCTTTCTTTACGCTTTCTCCCGCTCAAAGGCTGCTTTCAGTTTCACCACCCAATAATCAACTAACTTGAATACATCCTCGGTACCGGGTGCACCACCAACATAAACAGGAACAATAACCGGAATGGCTCCCACTTTACTGCAAATTTTCCGAACTTTGTGCTCATCGAAATAATTGGCAGCCAGTACCACCTTTACGTTATTTTTCTCCATTTCTTTTACCAGTTGTTCCACATGCTTCGGAGAGGGCGGAATCCCCGGCTTGGGTTCCACATAGCCCACCACCTCCCTTTGAACGATTTGTTTTGCAAAAACTCAATTAACTGACCGGAATTCGCCAGCTTGGTGAGCAGTTTTCCGCCCATAAGATTCACCAGTTCTTCACCGAAAACATGTACATCAATCCGGTGCTGAAAAGTTTTCAGATTGGCACGGAAATAATCGGATGATTCCGGCGCCAGTTTTTCCAAACCAATCACAATATTTTCGGCAACCACTTTATAATTCAGCGGATTGGTGGTGATGTGCGGATTCCCGTAAATATGCAAACCGCCTTCGCTGCGGGAGAGAGCTGAAGGTTTTTCCAGTAAATCGATGCCGTCGTATGCCGCTACATAACCGATTTGCCCGGAACGAATCCGATTATTTTTGGACATATCAACTAACGAGGGAACCCACATCTCCAGGTCCAGACCGGTGGTTACAAACAAGTCCGCCCTGTGCAACAACATGGCAAAACTGGGCTTGGGGCGCACAAAATGCGCATCCTGGTCGCCGGCTACGATATATTGTACCTCGACCCGGTCTCCGCCAACTTTTTTTGCAATATCCGCGTAGGTGCTCAAGGTGGTAACCACTTTAATTTTGTCGGCAGCAAATGTATAATTTATTATCGTTGAAAAGAATATGATAAACACCGTTATTATCTTTATCAGTCTCATTTTAACCTCCACTAATAGCGTTCGTGTTTGTGCGGACCGGCAGCCCAGGTAATTTGAAGCCTCAGCACGTGATCCGGTTTGGAAATTGTATTCCCATCCAAATAGTTGTATTGTAAACGCAATTTTACCCAATGGCTTTGCCACCAGGTCAGGTAAGGGACCACTTGGTATAGATGCAAACCATCATTGTTCACCTGAAATGGTTGGGTGTAATCGAAACGCACACCTCCCTGCCAGCGTTCTCCGAATTTATATTCAGTATATGTGTAACCACCCCAGGCGTAGATATGTTCGGAGCCCGGCAGTTCTTTATCTGCATAATAGAATTCCGACCTCCATTGGAGCGATTTGTATTTTGCCTGGTCCACCGGTTCCCACAGGAAAGACAGATCAAAACCAGCCAGCTTGGTCCAGCGGGTTGATTGGTAAACTCTTTCTCCTTCCACATATCCACGCACATCATTCCGTCCCAGCATGCCGGTAAAACCAAATTCGAGATAGCTGTTCCTCGATAAATCGCGAAAATTCTTATAATGCAAAAGGGTAGCGGGAAAGGAAAAAACCTCCCCGGAGAAAAGATGTTTATTTTGCCCGTTGGTTATTTGCAGGGTCAAATTATTGGCGCTCTTTAAAAAGGACGGCATAAACCAATCGAATGAAAGTCCCATCTGGTTAAGCCCCTCTCCGCCTAAAATTGTAGTTAGCGCCAGGGGAAATTCGTACTGATCCAGTGCATGGGCATGCCAGCGGTTTACCACCCCGAATTGCTGGCGTGGTGCGAACGTTGTCCGCCCTTAAAAACTTTCGTTTTCTTTTCCGCCTTTTGCTCCCGGGCAAGCGACTCGGCTTCTTTCATAATCTTTTCCAGTTCATTCTGCTCTATCTTCTTCTCCAGGACTTTTAACCGTTGCTCTAACAGGCTTATTTTTGTAGAGTCCTGGGCATTTACCTGACTAATAAAAAATAATGAGAGTACGATAGTTGGAATTAACATTTTTTGCATAGTCCGTTCCTTCCTTTTATCCAATACCACAGTGTACAATTTGATCTGTAATTTGCTACGGAAGCAAACAGCAGGTTACTTGGAAATACTGTAAAAAGTAAAATTAAAAAGGAGGCGCACGGACTGAATTAAGATGGACAGCATAAATTGGATGTACATCAGGTTTGTGGATCGCAATGATGTAAAGAAATGTTAACAGTATGACTGTTAGAACGATTGAAGGACAAATTGTGCAGAGGAGCAGCCCGATCTGGTTTGCCGGGCAATTTTGTGGCTCGTTTAAACCGGGTATGTGGTTATGAAAGAAATCCAATCCACCTGCTAAAAAGAGAATGAGAACGATTACCAACACCCCGGTGAGTTTCACGAAAAGAGGAACTGCCGATTTTTTACGAACATTCCTTATCAAATTATCACCGTTTCAATCATTCATAAACCATAGCATTACCGCGAACCGTTCTCAACCTTATGTTACAACAGAAACATTCGTAAAACAAAATAGTTCCGAAGATTCAATAATTCAACACCGAATTTAAATTACAGCTCTCTTAGTGAATCCGTTGGAAGCCAATATTGGTTATATGCACTGAAAACTGGAAACCGGAAACTTAAAACTTGTTTTGTAGTAATCGCAACTTCCTACATTGAAGATTTAATTTTTAGTGCCCGGGTTTTATTTCAAAAATTTTTCAATAGATGGTTCAATGGGCAGGGTAAAATAGAAATGACTGCCTTTCCCTACTTCGCTTTCCACCCAAATGTCGCCGCCGTGCAGACCAATGATCTCTTTACAAATGGAAAGTCCCAAACCGGTGCCGGCAGATTTCATTGCCGTTTCGCTGTCCACCTGTTCATATTTATTGAAGACCTGTTTCATTTTTTCCGGTGGAATTCCCGGTCCGGTATCGTGCACACCCACTTTGGCAAACATTTTCTTCTCGCCTTTAATTTCCTTTTGGTGAAATTCGGTGGTCACCCGGATTGTCTTACCTTCAGGAGTAAATTTAATGGCATTACTCAACAGGTTGTTCAGCACCTGTTCAATCCGCAGACTGTCGAAATAGAGAAGCGGCAAGTTCTGATTAAGCTTACTCTTCAAAGAAATGTTTTTATTCTTCAATAGCACCCGGTGATTTTCTACAATCCGGTTAATTAACGAATGGATTTCACCCACCTTAGGTTCGATAGAAAATTTGCCCACTTCCATTTTTGAAGCAACCAGGAAATTGTCAACCAACGTAAGTACCTTTTTCACATTTTCTTTGGCAATATCCAGCAGTTCTTCCTGCTCCGAATTGATTTCCCCAACCACGCGGGTACGAATCAGTTCAATAAATCCCTGGATAACGTTCATCGGCGAGCGCAGATCGTGCACTATCATCGAATTGAAATCCGACTTCAACTGCTCCAGCTTTTTCACTACCCGCAAATCGTTCAGAACCAGAAAAGCGCCAATCTTGTGCCGCTGCTGATAAAAAGGAAAGGCGTAAGTAGAAACCGGGATGGTTTTGTCCTTTTTGGAGAGGAGTTCGAGTTCAACGTTTTCTATATTTTTCCCGTCCCGCAATTTGCGCCTCATAATAGTCCTGATAATTTCGCGCAGGGTTTTTTGGCTGTCGTTGGAGAAAAAACTGAACAGGCTTTTTCCGGAAATTGCCTTTTTACCGAATCCAACCAGGTGCTCGAATGCCGGGTTCACATACACAATTTTCCCCTCGGGCGAACACGTGACTAAAGCTAGGGTCATGGTTTCCGCTAACGAGCGGTAGCGTTCTTCCGAGGCTAACAGGTTTTCGTACAAAATAGAGTTTTCTATTGCCACCGCCGCCTGGTTGGCAAAATATTCCAGCGACAGTACCCGGTCTTCATTGGGTTTTAAGCGGTCAACCGGATCGCGCACTACCAGGTAACCCAGCCCCCGGCGATGTGTTTCAATAGGCACAATCAGCAAATCCTGGGGATGCCATTCGGTCATCATCTCGTCTATGTAGTTAAGTGCATCGCCGTTAATATTCACCGGGTGCGAATCGTAAAAATAGGATTGACTGATTTTACTGCAACTCAGCAGAAATTTTTCAAATGTTTCAAAACTCAAATCTTCCAGAATATTCAGAGACAATTCACTTACCGAGTCGAAACCGATTTTACTGCTGAGACGGTGAACTTTTTGGTAGGGATTGCTCTGCAAAACCGCCACATCGTTCCAGCCCAGCGTGTAGCGCACGCTCCGGGTAATATGGGTAAGCATTTCTTCAATATTCAGGTCCAGCTTAATTTCGTTTCCCAGTTCAAATATTTTGGAAAGCTGCTTGAGTTTAAGATTGGCTTCTTTCACCACGTGGGTGTCTTCCAGCACCTTGATAATTTTTTCCATCAATTTATTGACCCGGTCAATTTCCCAGGCACTGAATTTGGAATTAATCTGGCTTCGGTTGGCAATAAATACACCTACTTCTTCGTTCTCAATCCGTACCGGCGCAATCAGAAGATTGGTGTAATTTAATTTTTTGAATGTGGCGATGGTCACATCGCTGAAGTGTCCATGATTTTCAACGTCATTGATCAAAAATGCTTTATCGCCGGAAAAAAGTTGTGCCAGCTTTCGATTCTCCGCTAAGAAAATCATATTTTTTTCCAAGGCTTCCCAGTTACGATAATTTTCTTTCGCATAACTAAATTTGGGAAATACAAAACCAAACCCAAGATTGATTTGCCAGAAAATAGTGTTTTCTGCCTGGACAACTTCATTTATTTTTTTGCAGCCCAATTGTAAAATCGCATCTTCTGAGAAGCGGTTGTAAATAAGTTGTTCAGCGAAATCATCGAATCCCTTCGCTTCTTTTTCCGTGCGTAAAAGGTTGTAAATTTTCTGAGACAACAAACCGCTGATTTCGTCTAAAAAATCGAGGTCACGTTGTTCAACCTCCATCTGGTTGGTATTTCCCAGGATCATGCCACCAAGCGGAAGATCACCCATCATCAAGGGGAGAAAATGAAGCTGCTTAATGCCCCAGCCCCACTCACCAAGTTTACGAAACAGTTTGGGATCGTCACTGATATTCACCCGGAAACCGGTATTTTGTTTCAGCCAAATTTCGGCTAATTTTTCCAGATTGGGAGTAAGAATGGCAATATTTCTGCGGTGCGGGGGAATAAACTGATGGAAATTCATCACCCGACTGAATTCGGGATCGTAGGTAAAAAATGCCCAATAGTCGTGAACCAGGAATTTGGGCAGAAAGTTAATCAAGCTTTCGAAAACGCTACTAATGGAATCTTCCTGGCTGATTATTTTCGAACAATTCAATAGATTTTGCGCATACAATCGGTTAGCATTTTCTTCCCGTTCCTCCTGTTCCTTCCACAGCAGGGTGCGAATATTATATGCCACAACGTCCGGTTTCACCTCACCGTGCAGCACCAGGGATCTTTCAAACTTTCCCAATATTTCCATTTGCGACAGGTTAATTTGTGGCGAAACGATGAAGAGAATCCAGACATCTTTCAGAAACGGCAATTGGAAAAATTCGAGGATTTTCTTATTAACCAGCACTTCCCGGTCAACATACACCAGCAAAATGTGCGGACTGATTCGGCGCAGAAATTGACCGATCTCAGTAACATTGGGGAAATAGAACATCTCCACGTCTTCACACAAAATATTTTGTTGTAAAAACCCGAATAATTCCCGCCGCGGATGATTGACTACTATTTTAATGTAATTTCTTGCCGCCATTCTCTGTTCTTTTCATTTTAGTAAGAATTTAAAAAGATTCTCTCAGGCATTCAATTGTTTTTACCGGAATTTAACTGATAAATTCGATACAATCCTTGCTGCACTAAATGCTCGACAACCGTTTCGATCATTTTAGTTTTGGGTTGAATAAGTGCGGCTAAGCCGCCGGTAGCAATGATGCGCGGTTTTTCCCCTAATTCTTCCACAATCGCTTCCAGCAACCCGTCTATCATTTTCACCGTTCCGAGCATAATTCCCACCTGCATACTTTCCTCGGTAGTGGTGCCAATGGTATTAGGTATTCCGCTTTTCCGTTAATGATATCGAACGTGGTTGCCGTACCAAAATCGACCACCACTACCGCCTGCCGATAGGTGCGGTAGGCAGCAACCGCCGCGCACAGGCGATCGGCACCCACTGCCGCGGGATTTTTGTAACGAATTCTGATGCCTAATTTTTTCCGGTGATCCACCACCAGGGGCGGGCGATGAAAATATTTCTTGCCCATTTTCTGCAGAATTTCGGTCACCGGCGGCACCACCGATGAAATCGCAATCCCCTCTACCATTTGCGGCGAATGATTTTGCAGCGCTAAAAAATGGGTAACAAATGCCATAAATTCGTCTTCGGTACGGTTTACACCGGTGGCAATCCGCCAACTGCCCGCCAGTTTATCCTGTTGGAAAAGACCAATTTCGATGTGTGTATTTCCTACATCAATTGTTAATACCATTTATGCTCCTCGAGTATGTGTCCGGTGGATCAGCCCCGGCTCGACTGTTGGCTTCGAAAGTGTCCTAATTAAACAATCGTTTTTCTACCGACGGAGAAAAACCACCTCTACACCGGCAACCGGGTGTCCGTCCAAATATCGCCGGCGGTAATCTTCATTTCTCCGCTTGCCGTTTCCAGACGCAAAAAACCGTTTTCATCAACACCTATCATCTTCCCCGAAATCCGTCCTTTTAGGGTTTGAACCTGAATTTCCTGATACAAGTAGAGAAGATGTCTTTCATATTCCGGAATGATACCGGAAAAATTTTCCTCCACTGCTTGTCGGTAATCGCTAAAATACCCATTCACGATATCGTCCAAAAGTAAAGAAAGTTGAAAGTCTCTTCCGCTTTCCATTTTCAGGGAAGTCGCCATATTTCGGATTTCTTCACCGAAATCGCCTCTTGTCTGGAGCACATTGAGTCCCACACCAACAATCAGGTATTCCACCTTGTTGAAGCGTGAGGAAGATTCGAGCAATATTCCGCACACTTTTTTAGTTCCGATGAGGATATCATTCGGCCATTTCAGGTACACATTTATTTGCTTTTTTCCCGGCGTTTCCCGCAATAAACGATCGATAATATTTCTCAGGAAAAGGGCGGTGAATACGTTGATCAGACCGATTCGCTTCAGCTCAATCCGCGGACGCAGTACCAGGGAAAACCACAAGCCTTTCCCTGCCGGACTTTCCCATTTTCGCTCGAAACGTCCCCTGCCGGCGGTTTGCCGGTCCGCCCTGACAACCAGTCCCTCCGGTGCACCTTCTTCCGCCATTAATTTTGCAGTGTCGTTAGTGCTTGGAAGCTCCGTAAAATGTTTAATTCGTATTTCAGAGCCAGCGATCATTTCGCTCCCCAAATATGAATTCCTGCATTCCCCGGGTGTGAAAGATCACAAAAACACCGCGCAGCGTGTTGGCAATTTCACCCACCGTTGCGTACTGTTCGACACAATCGATAATCCGGGGCATCAGGTTTTCACTTCCCCGGGCAGCAGATTCCAGGTGCTGCAGACTCTCCTGCACTCGCTGCCGGTTACGCTGTGCACGCAACTTCTTTAATCGCAAAATCTGGTTCCGTACCTGCCGTTCATCGATTTCCAAAATGGGCGGAGTGTCTTTTTCGACAACGGTAAATTTATTGACCCCGACAACCACTTCCTCACCCTGCTCCACCTTTTGCTGGTAGCGGTAGGCGCTTTGCGCAATTTCATTCTGGAAATATTTGCTTTTGACCGCTTCCACTGCGCCGCCCATTGCCTCAATTTTTTCCAGGTATTCGGTCACTTTCTTTTCGATTTGGTCGGTCAGATACTCCACAAAATACGACCCTGCCAGCGGGTCAACCGTATCGGTCACGCCGGATTCGTAAGCCAGTATCTGCTGTGTTCTGATTGCCACGCGAGCCGAATCCTCGGTCGGCAAACTCAGCGCCTCGTCGCGGGAATTGGTGTGCAGGGATTGCGTGCCGCCAAGCACCGCCGAGAGCGCCTGCACGGTGGTGCGAATAATATTGTTATCGGGTTGCTTGGCGGTCAAAGTACTGCCGGCAGTCTGGGTGTGAAAACGCAACATCATACTTTTAGGATTTTTCGCCCCGAATTTATGACGCATTATTTTTGCCCACAGTCGCCGCGCCGCCCGGAATTTGGCAATTTCTTCGAACAAATTATTATGCGCATTAAAGAAGAACGAAAGCCGTCCGGCGAAGGAATCCACATCCAGACCGACACCCATTGCCGCTTGAACGTAGGCAATGGCATCGGCAAAGGTAAAAGCAACTTCCTGCACAGCCGTTGCCCCGGCTTCGCGAATGTGGTAGCCACTAATCGAGATGGTATTCCAGCGGGGCAGTTCCTGGTTACAAAATTGAAATATATCGGTGATAATGCGCATGGACGGTTCGGGCGGAAAAATATAAGTGCCGCGTGCAATATATTCCTTCAGAATATCGTTCTGGATGGTCCCGGAGAGCGATTCCATCGCAACACCCTGTTTTTTGGCAACCGCGATATACATTGCCAGCAGAATACTGGCAGTGGAATTGATGGTCATGGAAGTGGAAACTTTATCCAAAGGAATCTGATCGAACAGCGTTTCCATATCTTGCAATGAATCGATGGCGACACCAACTTTTCCAACCTCGCCTTCCGCAATAGGATCGTCCGAGTCGTAGCCAATCTGGGTAGGCAGGTCGAAAGCCACCGATAGACCTGTGGTTCCGCTGTCCAGTAAATAACGATAGCGGCGATTCGATTCCTGGGCTGTGGCAAAACCGGCGTACTGGCGCATGGTCCAGAAGCGCCCGCGGTACATGGTCGGCTGTACGCCGCGGGTGAAGGGATATTGTCCCGGGAAACCTAATTTTTCCAGGTAATCAAAATCGGGCGATGGGGTATATAAGCGCTGAATGGGCAAACCCGATTCGGTGTGGAAATCTTTTTTCCGTTCACCGAATTTTTCCAGCACCCTGCTTAGAGTCGTTTTTTCCCACTTTTTCCGGTTTTCCTCGATTTCTTTCATCTCTCTTCCTTATTCAATAATTCATGGAGAAAAATATAGCAAATTTATCGATATGTAACAATTTATTTTAAAGTCAGCAGGTAACACATCACCGGGCAGTGAAAAAGTCATTGCCACCTACGAGTGAGAAGTTTTATTTTAGCACGCATAACCTCACTAAAGGCTGTGTATTTCTATCATTCCTGCTTGTTCCCTTGGGGCATGTATTTAGCAGGACTCCACGGTACTGCATCATTAGATTCCCTGCCTGCGGCTCCGTCCCGGAACGGGGCAGGCAGGCCGACAAAAGCATTCCCCAAAGTGGCAGGCCGTGAATAACACCTTATTAAATTTCCTCCCATAAGTTAAGATGTTACGTCAACGGTATATTTATCTTTATCCCTAGAAGTACATTGTTGTAACCACAGGGAAGGTTCAATTAATTAATTTATTACCCTCCTCAGTGTCAATCGGTGAAATCAGTGGCTAAAAAT
>MVCZ01000010.1 GCA_002049825.1 Candidatus Zhuqueibacterota bacterium 4484_188 | reverse complement strand
TCAGCCTCGTCAGAAGGTCTCAGGTGAGTATAGCCCATGCGGGTGATTAAATATTTGTCTCGGTCGTCCAGTATTAAACGGCTTTGCAAATCGGTCTTCGGGATAAAACCACGGGCTTTTACCCCTTGCAAGTAGAAATTTACCGATTGGGTCAGCTCTCGTTTATAGCACGATTGAGCAATGTCATCAGGTAGTTTTTTCAGTTCCGCCAAACCGGTATCCTCCCCCAAGATTTCCACGACTGGCGAAAAAATAAATTGCCACTTATTTCCACGACTGGCGAAAAAATAAATTGCCACTTCTCCCCGTCTTTCAGGAATGGAAATTCCTCTTCCATTGCTTTCACGAACTTTTCATAGAAATTAATCAGCAGGGTACCCAAATTTTCGAATGGTCTGCGGGAAGAAATGGAGACGATTCGCGAGCCGGTGTGGTAATCGTGGTGCGGAACAACCAGGTTGTCCGGCAGCGGTTCGCTAATCTCGAAACGTTTCCCGGTGCGGTTCCAGAAATCGACACAAGCTTTGCAGGCGCTCCAGATTATGTACGGCCACAAATTTTTCAATCTTTCAATCTGGATTTCGCCTCCTTGCCGAGCCAGGCGCTTGTAATATTGCAGGACCGTTTCGCCGGGCAAATAATCCTCGCTCCAACTTTGATACTGTGGCCAGTACCCGCCGAATTTTTCCACGATTTTTGGCAAATTTGCCCGCTCGCCGCAGATGATGCTCCAGGCAATTTCGGCTTCCAGTTCTGCCTTTGGCATCGACTGGTTGATATTAGCTAATATATCGTGTCGCCCCTGGTAGCGGGTTTGCACCGAAATACGATATACCGATTTGCCATGGTGCCGAGACATCAGCGTTATCCAGATACCGCCGGGTGGTAAATCTTTCAGATTCACAATGACTGAGCCCGTAAAAAGAAAAAGCGCTTCGCGGATGAAGGGCGTTTCGTTGATAAGCTTGAGCAAAACATAGGTGTGATTTTCCGGAACATTGTCATCAAACACCACCACTTGTTTCCAGGTATATTCCTGTCCCAGGTCGGGATCGACCGCCATGTGAGCATTGCCGCCTAACCAATTCCGGAAACTCTCCTCGATGCGTTGCAGGGAATTTTTTGCCAGTTGCGCCAGGGCAGGTACATCGGTTTCGACACTAAACAGGGTAAAAAATTGCCGCACGTTGGGATATTTAATCGGGTGAAACAAAACATAGTGCTGTAAAAATTGAAACAAATTCTCCACTTGGGTTGGCAATTCGGTTGCACCTGCCGCCAGGGCGTTCCGGGTAAATGATTCTGCAAATGCTAAAAAGCGGTCAAATGCCGAGTCATGAATGTGGATTTCGCACAGCTTGTCCGAAAGGAATTTATCCAGAAACATGGAATCCCACTCCAGAAAGTATTGAAGCAGTGCGATCCACTCTTCTTCAGGAACCATTTGCTTCAGGTTCAGGAAAGCCTGTCGTTTTACTTCGGAATCGGGATTGAGGACCGCCAGGCGCAGAAGTTGTCTGGTGTAATTGTGTAAAGAATAATCGGGGATTTGCATGCTTTCCGTCAAATACGCAATTGCCTGCAATGCCTCTTCCCGGTTTCCCAGTTGAATGAGCAATCCGCAAAAATGCAACCCACGCAGTGTAAGTCTATATTTATGTGTTTTCTGTATTATCCGGAAAACTTTCCAGGCAGCTTCCGGGGGAAGAGTCGATTTCGGTTGGCGCACGACTAACGATATTTCCCCTCCCGATTCAACATGGCGGTTCCATCCGAAAACTTTCTCGCGGCTCAACTCGACCAATGGTTGGTTGGTAAGCCAAAGTGAGGGGTCAGTCAGAATTTCTCCCAGGTTAATCAAGCCCTCCCGAACGCGGTACCACAAGTTACCGATTCGCAAAACCCGGTTATCGGCGGCATCTGTTTCCAATTCCATTACCGGTTTATTCTGAATATTCAGACGTTGCTGCCGATCAATTTTAATATCATTTGCCAGTATGCCCAACTCCCGTACCAGCCATTTTGGGAAAAGCAGTTGAAATTGCTTGAACCTCATTCGCACAAATTTTGCCTGATACATCCGGTTAATTTCCGCCCGGAAATTTTTCTCAATCACTTTACGGCGGTAGGTTTTTTTTGGCGTTAGCTCGTCCAGTTCCTGACTGAAATCCCGATCGATTACCCGGAACTGCACAATTCGTTCGTACGGCGCTAGAAAACGATTGACCGACACTACTAAGGATTGCATAAATTCATTCAATTCCACGGGGCTCATATCCCGCAAATTCACATCCTGGTACTGGTAATTGGGATAAATCAACAGGGTGTTGTATTCCCGCTGATCCCCTACCAGGAAAACCCGTTTCACCGCCTCGATATCCCGGAACAGTTTTTCTATCCGTTGCGGCGCAATGGTTTGCCCTTTAAGATTCTTGTAAATCTCCTTTTTACGATCGATAATGTAATAATAGTCATCGACATCCTTTTTCATCAAATCGCCCGAATGAAACCATCCCTCCGAGTCGAACGATTCTTCCCCGGGAGCTTTCCAGTACCCAATCATTACGTAAGGGCCGCGCATAATGAGTTCACCGTCGGCTGCCAACCCGAGTTCGATGCCGGGCAGCACAGCACCGAGGGAATTCTCCTTATATTTTCCCGGCAGGGTCATGGTAATTCCGCCGGTGGCTTCAGTCATTCCAAATCCGCTCATCAAATCGACACCGTTTTGTTGGAAGAATTTAAAGATTTCCGGTTCCAGGTACCCGGCGGCAGAGAGCCCCAACCGCAGCGCGCCGCCGGTGCAATAATCTAACATGTTTTTTATCTGTTCTAACGGTGCTCGTTCCAGGTCAATCTGTTGAGCGATATATTGGTAAATCTGCTGCCATTTTTGGGGAATACTAATAAAGACCGTCGGGCGGTGAATCTGCATTTCTCTAATCAAATTATTTATAGAGGGCGACTGGACGAACACATAGGTTGCACCCCAGAAAAGGCTTCCCATCATTTCCAGCCACCTGCCAAAAGTGTGGTACAGCGGCAGGTAACAGAGAAATACATCATTTTCTCCAACCATGGGCCAGGCAAGTGCACGGGCAAACCGTTTGGAAATGATATTCAAATGCGAGAACATGATTCCCTTTGGTTTGCCGGTAGTTCCTGAAGTGTACATGATCGTTGCCAAATCGGTAATGCGGATATCGCCGGGAAATTCCTGCTCCAAATCCTTGCCGGAAAGCTGGGCAGATTGAACAAATCTCTTGTAAGAAACAACTTTTCGGTCATAGGTTTCGGATGGTCCATCAAAAAGAACAATTTTCTTCAATTGTTCAATCCCGGGTAAATGGGGCAACAACACCTGAAGCTGGTGCTCATCTGTCAGGAAAAGGAGCGAAGCTTCACTGTCGTCAATCATAAATGCCATATCATCCGGGGTGGCATTATCCGGTACCATAATATTTACGTAGCCAAAACAAAGGGCGGCTAAATCGACCACTACCATTTCCGGTCTGTTTCTGGAAATAATAGCGACGTGTGGTTTTGTCCCGCTTTCCTGAAAAAATTTCTGCATCGCCTTTCCCGTTCGGAGAATTCGATCTTGCAGTTCCTCCCAATTCATGTGATGAAGCTGCCCATTGCGGCTGCACTT
Organism: Candidatus Zhuqueibacterota bacterium 4484_188; assembly: GCA_002049825.1. GTDB lineage: Bacteria > Calditrichota > Calditrichia > RBG-13-44-9 > RBG-13-44-9 > 4484-188. Next base: position 4,297 of record MVCZ01000010.1, on the reverse strand, counting down.
AAATACCACCTCGTCCTGGTAATGCTTGCTCCAGGTTTGGAAAAAATTACCCACATGGAAATTTCCGGCTTGGATTAATCCCAGGAACAGGTCGAACCAGGTGTTGTGGCGTCCCGCGGCACTTACCCTTTGCAGCCAGAGCGGATTTTTCAGAAAAAACAGAACCTCGCCGATTTCACTTTCCGGAGAAACAGCCGAATCCGCTTCCTGCCGCTTTACTGCTCCGGTCAGGCGACGTAAAAATTCCTCTGCAACTTCCAGTGGAAGCGACTGGTACAGTCCACCACTGATTTCGGGATACTCCGCAATTTCGCCCCACGATTGCAGAAATTGCCGAAATTCATCCAACCTGATGAAATCCGGCACAACACCGGTTTTTAAAAGGGCAGTGAATTGATCGTTAAAATACGAAACATCCAGCCTGCCGGTTCTCAGAAATTCATTCCAGATGCTGAGGAAATCGCTCAGTAAAGGTCGTACTAAATCTATTTCAGCTAATTCTTTTTCCGTGTGTCCGGTCCCTTTCATTTAATATTCTAACAGAAAAGGGTTAAAAAGAGGTGCATCAACCATTGACACTGCTTTTCCGGGTCCTTGTATTTGCACTTTAGAATTTATAATAATTTTTGGGTTCAAGCAATGAAAAAAGGTGACTCCGGCTGACTTGAAATACAAATAGAAATTCAGCACGATGCTCCGGAAACAACCGGCGATGTGCATTTGCCGTAACAAACCGCGATGTGAACGATACTTATTTTTTAATCAATCCAACCTGTTTACACTGGTTACACTCGAACTGGAGTGTAATGTGATGAATGCCAAAGCACCGGGTTAAAATATTTTCAATTTTCTTCCGTAACAGGTCACCTTCGCTGATTTTCATGTCGTTAACATTAACATGACCTTCCAGGTGGAAGTCCCCCTCCCCTACTGCCCACAAATGAATGTGGTGAATATCCTGAACTTCGGGAATATCCTCCACAGCTTTTTGCAGCGCCTTAAGATCGATATCCGGCGGAGCGCCCTCCATCAGAATATGAACCGCCCGGATTAAAATTTTATAGCTTTCTTTCAAAATATACAACCCGATCAGGATGGTAAGAATCGGGTCTATCCAATACACCTGCCAGAAATAAATGGCAAGACCTCCCAGTACCACACCGAGCGACGAAACCGCATCGCTGAGCAAATGAAGGTAGGCGGACTTTATATTCAAGCTTCGCCCGGCGTCTCGATGCAGAAGAAAAGTACCGAGCACATTGGCGGTTAAACCCACCAGGGCAACACCAGTCATTAGCTTCCCCTGAACAAACTGGGGATGGATTAAGCGAAAGGTAGCTTCGTAGAACAAATAAAGCGAAATGATAAGCAGGACGGAAGAATTGATCACCGCGGCAAATATCTCGGCACGCTTCAATCCAAAAGTGTGGCGCGGCGAATGTTCCCTGTATCGTAATTTGAGCGCAATGTAACTGATGATTATAGAGACGCCATCGCTAAAATTGTGAAGCGCGTCTGAAATGAGGGATAAGCTTCCGGAAAGGATGCCGCCGATAATTTCTGCAACGGTGATAACAAAATTCAACAGCATGGTAATCAATAGGCGGCTGCCGGATATTTCATTGTGGTGATGGTGCGGCACACTTCTTCCGAATAATTCGCAGAGAGTTTACGCAGAATTTACTGTAAAATCAACTATTGATTCCGGTGGAAAAACGTTTCCCGGAGTGTTTAAAAAAGCAGCCGGCATTCCGCATTTAGCACGGATTGCCGGCTCTAAGATTAAGCGCACTTTTGCCATGAGATTCCTACTGGTTAGCCCTGGAAACAACAAAATATTTTATCAGAAACTCATTTCCGGTTTTACATAACGATAAGGTAAATATTTGGGTTCCCACATGGCGTTTTTAATCATGCTCAGTAATTTTTCATCGTCAGCTCTAATGCCCAGTCCGCTATCGCGCGCTTCTTTTGCTACAGCAAGCGCTACATGTGCGGTTACTTCGCGAATCTTCTCGATAGCTGGTAATGTTTGCTTGGTTTTTAATTCCTCTTCTGTAACCAGATCGCTCAAAGCCCGTGAACCCGCCATAAACATGTGCTCGGTTATTTTAGGAGTGCCCGAAACTAACGCGCCCAATCCTACACCGGGGAAAATGTACAGATTATTCGATTGGGAAATAACCTGCTCCCGACCATTCACTTTTACCGGTTTAAAAGGACTACCCGTGGCAACCAAAGCATTGCCCTTGGTAACCCTGAGAACATCTTGCGGCAAGGCTTCTGCTTTCGAAGTTGGATTTGACATCGGCATAATCACCGGTAAATCGGTGTTCTTACTCATTTGCAGTAAAACTTCTTCATTAAAAGCACCTGTTTGCCCGGTGACCCCAATCAGTACAGTGGCTTTGGCATTTTTAATAGTATCCAGTAAACTGATTTTATCGGGATTGGACAATTTCCAATTTGCCACCATTGCCCGGGGTTTGAGCACATGTTTTTGTTCTTCGGTGACTTTCATTCCTTCCACCAGCAGCCCGTTAATATCAACACCAAACACCCGGTCGCGCGCTTCCTGCTGGCTCAGCCCCTCTTCGATCAAACCGGTAATGATCTGCCTCGCCATTCCGGTGCCGGCTTGTCCCTGACCGAAAATGACAAATCGTTGATCACTCAATTTCTGCTTTTTAATTTTCATTGCCGACAACAGAACCGCTGCAGCCACCGAGCCGGTACCTTGGATATCGTCATTAAAAGAAAGAATCCGCTCGCGGTAGCGTTCCAGCAAACGGAAAGCATTGTTTTTTCCGATGTCTTCCCATTGAAGCAATGCATTGGGAAATTTTCTCCGCACACCATTCACAAATTCTTCCACAATCCGGTCGTAGGCATCGCCGGTCAGGCGTTTCTGACGAATGCCGATATAGAGCGGATCCTCCAACAATTGTTCGTTGTTGGTCCCCACGTCAAGGAGAATCGGCAGGGTGGAAGAAGGATGCAAACCACTGGCGGTTATGTAGAGACTGATTTTCCCAATGGGAATACCCATTCCTCCGGCGCCCTGATCACCCAGCCCTAAAATCCGCTCTCCGTCAGTTACTACAATTAAGGAAACATTCGAGAAAACGGCATTCGACAGCACCTGTTCGATACGATGAATATTGTTTGCAGTCACATACAGTCCGCGCGGTCGTCGGAACAGATGGCTGAATTTCTGGCAGGCTTGCCCAACCGTCGGGGTGTAAACAATTGGCAGCATCTCCGACAAGTGATCCAGAATCAGGGCATAGTGCAAGGTTTCATTTCGATCTTGTAAAGATAGCATGTAAATGTATTTTTCCAGGTCATTTGGTTTCGAGCAAAAGCTCTCGTACGTCCGTTGCTTTTGCAGTTCCAAATTGGACACGGCATCCGGTAAAATTCCATCCAGGTTGAATGTCTCCCTTTCTTCTTCCGTAAAAGCCGTTCCTTTGTTATACATCGGATGTTCTGCTAAAAAAGATCCTTTAAAAGGTACTTCTACATATTCTTCACCGGTAAACGGATCAGTCCTTTTTGAATACGTAAACATTGTTTTACCCTCCGGTATTTAGTGCGATTCGTTTGTAAATAAACCACTTGATATTTTTATCTCATCCTTTATTTATCCTGGGGAAATATAACAAAATTATCCAAAAATATCATTAGAAAATAAAAAACATTAATTTCTCAAGACATAGAATCTTCCGGCCAAATCTTACCCGATCAATCGGCTTCTTTTAAGATTCAGAAAAATACTATTGTCACATAAGGAATTTATATAAAAAGGTAACTACTCCGCTAATGGCTATTAACTATTAGCCTTTAGCTTACTAATAAGATTATTTAGTCAAGTCCTAAATTTTGTGTAAAATGCCAATAGCTAACAGCCAAGCGCTAATAGCTGAGTAGTTATTTCCGCACTTTTTTTTTCTTACCTGTATTTAGCAGTGTATAACCTAAAATCTTTGTTTTATTTCTCTACAACGCTTTACCAAAAATGTAAATTAATTATGCCTATTTGTGTAATATTTCTCAACACTTTGTTTCGCCTACTATTCCTATGATATCATACAAATATATTTTTTATTTACTATATATTCAATAAGTTAGCAATACGGCTCAATTATTCTGGCATTACCTTTGAATGTAGATATAGTGAAATGTGTAACGCTAAAAAACACATTAAACATAAACCGAAAGGAGATTTAAAATGGTAGCATTATTTGTTGTTCTCACAATCATCGCTTTTGTAACTGTTGATTTTTTTATTCAGCGG
>MVCZ01000198.1 GCA_002049825.1 Candidatus Zhuqueibacterota bacterium 4484_188 | reverse complement strand
ACCGTGGGTAAGCGTATCGAGAAGCTGAAAGGTACTAAATTTTATAATTTGCCCTCCGGCGGTAATATTCCTTTGAAAAAGAGCCAAATGGAGAGAGTGGTTCATACCGGTAAGCCGGCTTATTTTGAAGACACTTATTCCGATAAATATATTCAAAATATCATTCATCCTATTGTGAATAAGAAAGGGAAAGTAAAACAACTATTAATAACCGGAATTGAAACTACTGAGCAAAGGCAGGCGGAACAAACGTTGCCTGCAAGCGAAGCGGGATTGCAAACCCTTTCCGAAATATCAACAGTGGGGATTTTTCGTACCGATAAGAGGGGAGGGGGAGATGCATCTATGTGAATGAAAAATGGTGCCAGATAACCGGATTGAGTTCTGAAGAAGCTTTCGGAGAAGGCTGGGCAAAAACTTTACATCCGGATGATCGGGAGCGTGTTTTTAAGGAATGGCACAGCGCCGCCCGGGAAGAGGTTCCCTTCCAATCGGAGTACCGTTTTCAGCATCCGGGAGTACCGTTTTCAGCATCCGAATGGAAAAACCACCTGGGTATTGGGACAGGCAAGTGCCCAAAAGGGGGCAAGCGGCGAGGTTATCGGCTATGTGGGTACCATTACCGATATCAGTGAAATGAAAAGGCTGGAATTGGAATTACAAAGATACCGGGAACAGCTTGAAGTGCTGGTAAACGAGCGCACCGGAGAACTTAAAAAGATTAACATACAATTTCAGCGGCAAATTAAAGAACGCCGGAAAATAGGTGTAAAATTGCGGGAAAGCGAAGTGTTCTATCAGCAGCTTTTTGATTTAAATCCCGATGCTACAGCCCTGTACCGCGCCCGCGATGGTAAAATCCTTACGGTTAACAATGCTATGCTTCAATTAGCCAAAGCTGAGAAGTTAGAAGAATTAATTGGAAAACAGGCACTTCGGTTTGTTCATCCCGATTATCGTACATTAGTAACAACAAGAATTCAGAAAATGCTGAAAGAAGGAAAAAAAGCGCCACTGATTGAAGAAAAATTTATAGATTTACATGGTAATGTAATTGTCGCGGAAGTTACCGCTATACCCCTTACCCTGGAGGGCGAGTCTGTTGTTTTAATTGTTATACGTGATATTACCGTACGAAAACGCACTGAGGAATCATTAAGAGAAGCGAATGAGAATTATATAAATTTAGTTAACTCAGTTGATGGAATTGTATGGGAAGCCGATGTCGGAACCGGCAAATTTAAATTTATTAGTAAACAGGCCGAAAAAATTCTGGGGTATCCGCTTGAAATGTGGTTGAATGAGCCGGATTTCTGGAAGAAGCATATTCATCCCGATGATCAAGGATGGGTAGTCAATTATTTGGAAACGGCAGAAGAAGCTTTGAGGCAAAGTGAGGAACGCTTCAGAGATATTTCTTATAGCATGGCGGATTGGATATGGGAAGTGGATACAAATGGGCGATATACTTTTTGTTCGGGAAAGGTAAAAGAAATTCTGGGCTACAGACCGCATGAACTTATCGGTAAAACACCTTTCGTGTTGGGAAAATTTTCAGAAAAATTCTGGCACAAAAGAAGTCTTTTCGCGACCTGGAAAATTGGAATATTCATAAAAATGGTCAGATGGTATGTCTGCTTTCGAATGGAAAACCTATCATCAATGAGCAAGGCAAGTTGACCGGGTACCGCGGTGTTGATAAAGATATTACCCAAAGAAAAAAAGCTGAATTACAGTTTAGAAACCTTTTTGAAAATGTGCCTGTCGGGCTCTACCGCACAACTCCGGATGGCAGAATAATAATGGCGAATCCGGCGTTAATAAAAATGTTGGGATTTTCCTCTTTTGAGGAACTCGCTGAAAAAAATCTGGAAGAAAGCGGTTTTGAATCCGATTATTCTCGGGCGGAATTTAAACGAATACTCGAGAAGAAGGGACAGATTTTAGGGTTAACATCAGCCGAAACCGGTAACATCCGGTATTATGAAGGGAGTGTAGAGGATGTTAGAAGAAACCCTGAGAAAACTTTCCGGTGTAATAGAACAAACGGCAGATCTGGTTCTTATCACCAATAAAGAGGGAATTATTGAATATGTTAATCCAGCCTTTCAGAAAATAACCGGGTATGAAAAAGAAGAGATCGTTGGTGAAACACCTAATATTTTGAAATCGGGCAAACACGATAAAGAATTTTATAAGAACCTGTGGAAAACAATTCGTTCAGGAGAAGTGTTCAATTCGGTCTTTATCAACCGGAAGAAAAATGGGGAATTATTTTATGAAGAAAAGACCATAACTCCGCTTCGGGACAGCCGGAGGAAGATTACCCATTTTGTTTCCACCGGCAAGGACATCACCAAACAAAAACAGGCAGAGGAAACCACCCGCAAATCCGAAGCGAAATACCGACGGTTTTTTATGGAAGATTTAACCGGGGACTATGTATCCACAGCGGATGGTAAAATACTGCTGTGCAACCCTGCTTTTGCCAAAATTTTCGGATTCGACTCGACAGAAGAGGTAATGAAATATAATATGTCTTCTTTCTACACAAATCCCGCAGATCGGGAAGAATTCCTAAATTTATTAAAAAAAGAAAAGAAGCTTTATAATCATGAGATTGAGCTGCGTGACCGATATGGCAATCCCCGCCATATCGTGCAAAATGTGGTTGGACATTTCAATGATAAAAATGAATTAGTGGAAATACAAGGCTATTTGATAGATGTGACCAAGCGGAAAAAATTAGAGGAACAGTTCCGGCAAGCCCAGAAAATGGAAGCTATTGGCAAATTAGCCGGCGGTGTCGCGCATGATTTTAATAATCTGCTCACCGTGATCAGCGGGTACAGTGGACTGCTGTTACAAAGGCTTGTCCCTGATGAGCCCATGTACCGTGAAATCCAGCAGATTGCCAAAGCCGGTGAACGCGCTGCTGCGTTAACAGATCAATTATTGGCTTTTAGCCGCAGGCAAGTAATTCAACCACGCATAGTGAATCTCAATACCATTGTTTTAGATACAAAAAAAATGTTGCGTCGTTTGATCGGAGAAGACATTGAAATAATCACTTCATTGAGTTCTAATCTCGATAATGTTAAAATTGACCCGGGGCAAATGGACCAGGTGATTATTAATTTGGCAGTGAATGCCCGGGACGCCATGCCCATGGGCGGGAAATTGATTATCGAAACAGCAAATTTTGAAATTGATCATAACTACAAGAAGGAACACGTTGAGATTAAGGAAGGCTGCTATGTTATGTTAGCAGTAAGCGACACCGGCAGCGGGATGAGCAAAGAAATTCAGCCCCGAATTTTCGAACCGTTCTTTACCACCAAAGAGCGGGGAAAAGGAACCGGTTTGGGATTATCTACTGTTTACGGGATTGTCAAACAAAATAACGGCTACATCTGGGTTTACAGCGAGCCGGAAAAAGGTACCGCTTTTAAGATATATTTTCCCCGGGTGGAAGAAGAAGCTTCGGTGTCAGAGGTTCAACAATTCTCTCCCGAATCGTTGCAGGGAAATGAAACTGTCCTGATAGTGGAAGATGAAGAGTATGTGAGAGAACTTGCCGGGCGTATTCTGGGTGAAAACGGCTATTCGGTGCTGAAAGCTGAAGACGGTTACCATGCTTTACAGGTTGCTCAACAGTACCAGAGAACTATTCATCTGCTACTCACCGACGTGGTTATGCCGAAAATGAGCGGGAAGGAATTGTCTGAAAAAATTGAAGCGTTACACTCTGGAATAAAGGTGGTATTCTTTTCCGGATATACCGACGATGCCATCCTTTATCACCAGGTATTGGATCCGAATATAAATTTTATCCAGAAACCATTTACACCGCCTAATTTGCTGAAGAAAATCCGGGAAGTTTTAGACAGGAATTAATTTGTAGTTGCCGGTCATTGCAAGCCATGGATGACGAAGCAATCTCCTCGCGGACAAAAAAATGTGATGTTTTGGGGTGTGATTACTTCGTTTAGCTGTACTGCGTTCACCTGTCTGCCAACAAGCAGGCAATGACTTGCGGGATTGGGAAATTTACGCAAAAACCTGCCGCTGCTACTGTATGCTGATTTACATCGGCAGGGAATTTTTCCGTATTGTTTCGAACTGGCAGGGATAGATCATTTGCGCTGCCCGGCTCGGTAATAGAAAATGATTTCAACTTCCTGCCGGTTTTGAGGGTGTCAGGCGTCTTATTCCGCCTTCCCCGGCAACAATTACCAGACTGGTTAATCCCAGGAACAAACCATGTTCCATGATTCCCGCCCGGTTGCTCAGTAATTGAGCTAATTCGTGAGGATCGGCAATGGGACCGAATTGACAATCCAGGATAAGATTTTCCTGATCGGTTTTATAGATGCTGCCGTCCTTATTAGTTCGCAGGGTAACTTCTGCGCCCAGGGATTCCAGGAAATTCATTTCGCTGCGACAGGCGAAGGGCAAAACTTCGACCGGCAGTGCATGTTGGTTTCCCAGTTGCGGAACCAGTTTTGTCTGGTCGATTGGGGATCAACTTCGTCAGCACCGTCAATGGTAATCGAAATACGCGGGTGGTCGTCCAGACTGGACAGGGGAATTCCCAATTTTTGCGCTTCCTGGGCGGTATGAATTGAACTGGGAATTCCGTAAATTTTTTCCAGCTCGCCGATTGCCAGCAATTCGGAGATTCGCTGCAGCGCGTAGTAAACGGTACTTCCGGTCCCCAGTCCGACAATCATACCGCTTACAATATATTTTACTGCTTCCTCGGCTGCCTGCTTTTTTAAGCCGTTGGTATCGATCATCTCTTTTTCCTTAGCTAGTAAATGGTGTTTTGAATTTTTATATCGACACTAATTGACATGATTTGTGTAATTACTAAGTTTTGGGCTATTTGCTATTGGCTTTTTAAGTAAAGTACTACAGGCTAACAATCGATAACCAATAGCTAAGTAGATATCAATATACGATAGTTTTCCGGAAAAGATCAAAGTGTTTATGAGTTCGGAAATTCATTTCTTCACTGCGGCTTACAAAATTTTTTATGACGATCATGTAAATTTGGCGGTGACGGAAGGAAATTGTTTCGTTCCACTTGCAATGACTTCTCCACCCGTGAATGAGATTTTACCTGTTCAATTATTTTTCAGTTGAGCATTCTCTCGAAAATCATTAGATTTCAGAAAAACCGGAGGAATCCCGATGTTAGCGAAAAGAATCTTTACCGTTACTTTGTTTTTTATAATGGCAGTTGTTTTAATCTGGGGATGCGGACAAAAGGGGAGTATAAAAATGACAAATGAGTTGAGGCAGTTTATTCAGGATTTTGAAAAAAAGGTTGTCCCTTTGTCCAGGGAGTTGAATCTGGCTTATTTTAAGGCAACCACTACTGGCAAGAAAGAATATTACCAACAATGGGAAACGGACGAATTAAAGATGAGCAAGATTCTGTCGGATAAGTCAGATTTTGCCAAATTGAAGAAATTTAAGGAATCCGGACTTATTAGCGATCCCATTCTCCAACGACCAGACGGCTATCGAGAAAAAGTATTCCACCTTTCGGGCAAAGCTAAACGGGAAAGAGCTGACCGATAACGATATCGAGTTGATTTTAAAAACAGAAACAAATTCGGAGAAACTAAAAAACGCCTGGCTGGCAAGCAAACAAATTGGTGCGGTGGTTGCCGATAGTGTGTTGCAATTGGTAAAAATGCGCAACGAGGCGGCGCGGGAACTCGGATTCGCCAATTACCATGCCATGAAATTAAACCTGAGCGAACAGGACCCGGAACAGATCGGAAAACTGTTTGATGAATTGGATTCACTAACCGCGAACGCTTTTGCCGGTCTGAAGGATGAAATCGATAACTACCTGGCACGTAAGTACCGAATCAAAAAGAGCGAACTGATGCCCTGGCATTACCAGAATCGCTTTTTCCAGGAAGCACCTAAGATTTACCAGGTGGATTTGGATGAATTTTATAAAGACAAGGACCTGGTAGAAATTGTCCGTAATTATTACGCCGGTATTGGTCTTCCCATTGACGAGGTGATTGAGCAGAGCGATTTGTTTGAACGAAAAGGAAAATACCAGCATGCCTACAGTACGGATATTGACCGTGAGGGGGACGTGCGGGTGGTCTGTAATGTGAAACCAAATTACAATTGGATGAACACGCTGTTGCATGAATTCGGGCACTCGGTTTATGACAAATACAGCGACCGGAACCTGCCCTGGGTACTGCGTGAGCCGGCACATACCTTCACCACCGAAGCCATTGCCATGATGTTTGGGCGGTTTGCAGCAAACCCGGACTGGTTGACCGGAGTTGCCGGCGTTCCCCGCAACACGGTAGAAAAGGTGGCTGATGCTTGCCGGAAATCACAGCGCCTGGACCAATTAGTATTCAGCCGGTGGGCGCAGGTGATGTACCGGTTCGAGAAAAGCATGTATCAAAATCCGGACCAGGATCTGAA
>MVCZ01000197.1 GCA_002049825.1 Candidatus Zhuqueibacterota bacterium 4484_188 | reverse complement strand
CTGCGAATCAGTCCGCCAAAGCGGGGGTGGCGCAAAGCGTCGATGCGCGAACGGTTCATATAAAGCAGGTAAAAACCGGTTCCGCCATCCTCCGGATCATCTGCCAAAGCAGTCAGTCCGAACGCTGCTTCAAAATAATGGCTGGCGTAAATTTGCTTGGATGAAACCAACAGGTCAAATAATGCGTCCTGGTGAGGACGATAAACACTGATGTGCAGAATGCTGGTAATCCGCCTTTTGGTTCCGATATCTTCCTTCAGCCAAAAGAATTGATCTTCTTCATTGGGAAGTTTGTACCGGGGAAATTCTCTCAAATAGCTATGAAAATTCGGCGCATAAACAAATAAATATGGCGATTCTTTCAACAGGTCTTCAAATTCATCCACCAATCTGAGCGGGTATTTTTGGTCGTCGTACTCAGTGAGCGCGGCATTGCCACCTTTCAGATACGCGTTCACATAATTAACCATTTTTTGCCGGGCTCGATGATGAGGGACGCCACGTCTGCTTCCTGCGCAGGGTTGGAGAAGCGTCCTACCTGAAGCGCATCTGCGGTTTCGATAAAATCACGCTCGTCCCGGTAAAAGTTCGCAAAATATTGTCTCGGCATCTGCAACCGGACAATTCCGAAAACGGCGACTTCCCGTTGCAGACGAGTATCGATCAATTTAACGACAACCTTACCTTCTTTTATTTCAGAAAATTCCTTGCCGGAAAAATTCAGTTTTTTAGAAAGGAATTGATACACATTTTGGGCTTTTTCCTGAGCCCGACCGGTTTGGGTATTGCTTAACAGAAGAAAAATTGAACAGAATAAAACGGGCAGCCACCGTAATGAATTACCCTGAAAATACAAAACTACTCGAAACATAAAAATCCAACTTTTGTATGAATACATTTTAACCTCATACTCATCCTGTTGATTGATCCGGAACTGCTCGTCCTCTTTGCTTAAAAGTAAATACAATTTAAAAGGAGGGCAAATGGTTTGCATTTGAATTTTCCATTCCATTTAAGTGTTCTTCAGTTTTGCAAACAGGAGTTTGCTCCTACTTTAATGCTTCGTTTTGGTTGGTATTTATTTTTATCATCGCTCATCAGCGGAAATCATAGGCGAATAAAAATTCCAGGTTAAAAAGCAAAATAATTTTTGGAAAGGAAAAATCCTTGTAAATAAATTGACAAAGACCTAACTTATTATAAAGTGGGTTTGCGGAGAAAAAAATCAGTGGTTTATCTGGGAAGGAAAAATTGTTGATAAAAATCGGTTTGGCTCTGGGCGGCGGCGGCGCACGCGGCCTGGCACATATCGGGGTACTGAAAGTCCTCCAGCGTGAAAACATTCCGATAAGCTGTATTGTCGGTTGCAGCATCGGGGCAATGATCGGGGCGGCATTTTCTCTTTTTCAGGATGCACAGAAAATTGAAGCGTTAGCCTTCGAATGGATCGAAAGCCGGTTATTTGAAGAAATGGGTATCGAGATTTTCGCTGAGCAGGATAAAGACGATAAAAACCACCGCCTGGATGATTTTATCACCTACATGAAAATCCGTTTTTCGTTTCTCAAAGCATTGAATAATCCGGCAATTTTCGAGCGGGAAACTATCGAACCGTTCTTCAACATTTTTAACGGCGTTCACATCGAAAAACTGCCTGTCCGTTTTGCTGCTATTGCCACCGATTTAATCTCCGGCGAGGAAGTTGTTCTGAAAAAAGGGGATTTGAAAACTGCGCTAATGGCAAGTTCGGCAATCCCGGGCATTTTCCCACCAGTGGCGCTCGGCAAAAGATTATTGGTCGATGGCGCGACTTCGGACAGCGTGCCGGTTCACGTGATTCGTCAGCGGGGTGCCAAAAAAGTAATCGCAGTGGATGTGACCAAGTGCATTCGCAAAATCGGTCCCCTTTCCAATGCGCTGTATATTTTGTATCGTTCAGACGAGATTGCCACTTATCATTTGCCGACCTGATCATTCGTCCGGCGGTCAGAAAAATTTCCTGGGCAAATTTCAAACAGGCGAAAAAATTGATTAAATACGGGGAAGTAGCCGCAGAAAAAATGCTGCCCGACATTTTTCAGTTAGTAAATAAAGAGAAAATCAATTAAGCGGTTTTCCCGGATCCGGGGCGTAATGGAATCTTTGGCGCAGGACTCCCCTTCAGATGCCGGATATTGGATACCGGATGCCGGATGCCGGATGCCGGATGCCAGTAACCAGTGGCAGCATAAAACAATGCCCACCCACCAATGACTAATGACCAATAACCAGCGACCAGCCCTTCGACTACCCATAGGGACAGGCCGCTCAGGACAAACAGCCAGCAGCCAGAAAATAAAAACGGGGACTTTCGCCCCCGTTTTCTTTTTTTTACAACTGTGCTATCGGCAAATCAGACAACGCCCTGATCCAGCATGGCATCGGCAACTTTGATGAATCCACCGATGTTGGCGCCCTTTACATAATTAATGTAGTCGCCTTCTTTTCCATATTTCACGCAGGTTTCATGAATACTCTTCATGATGCTGTGCAGACGCTGATCCACTTCTTCGCGGGTCCAGGAGAGACGCAGACTATTCTGGCTCATTTCCAAACCGGAAACGGCAACGCCACCGGCATTCGCGGCTTTTCCAGGTGCGAATAAAATTTTATTTGCCTGGAAGACATTTATTGCTTCGATTGTGCTCGGCATGTTAGCTCCTTCGGTAACACACATACAACCATTAGACACCAAATGTTTTGCGTCTTCCTCATTCAGTTCATTTTGAGTCGCGCAAGGCAGGGCGATATCGCATTTAACTTCCCAGGGTCTTTTACCGGGGAAAAAGGGCACGTTATATTTATCGGTATAATCTTTAACCACATCTCTGTTACTTGCCCTCATTTCAAGGAGGTAATCAACTTTCTCACCGGTAATACCATCCTCATCATAAATATATCCATCCGGGCCAGAGATGGTCACAACTTTTCCACCCAAATCATTAACTTTTTGAATCGCACCCCAAGCCACATTGCCAAAACCGGAAACGGCAACAATTTTACCCTTAAATGACTCTCCTATCGTTTTTAACATTTCACCGGCAAAATAGACCACTCCAAATCCGGTTGCTTCGGGACGAATTAAACTGCCGCCCCAACCGAGTCCTTTACCGGTTAAAACACCGGTGAACTCGTCGCGCAGGCGTTTGTACTGTCCAAACAGGAAACCGATTTCACGACCACCCACACCAATGTCGCCGGCTGGGACGTCGGTATTGGGACCGATGTGACGGAATAATTCGGACATGAAAGACTGGCAAAAGCGCATGACTTCGTTGTCGGATTTTCCCTTGGGATCAAAATCGGAACCGCCTTTGCCGCCGCCCATGGGCAGGGTGGTCAGGCTGTTTTTAAAGACTTGCTCAAAACCCAAAAATTTCAGAATACCCAACGTTACCGAGGGATGAAAACGCAAACCGCCCTTGTAGGGACCGATTGCCGAATTGAATTCAACCCGGTAGCCGCGGTTTACCTGAACTTCACCTTTGTCATCTAACCAGGGCACCCGAAACATAATCACACGCTCGGGCTCAACGATTCTTTCCAGAATCTTGGAATGAATGTAGCGGGGATTTTCCTGTAAAAAATCCCAAATCGACTCCACAACTTCCCGCACCGCCTGGTGAAATTCCTTCTCGGCGGGATTCTTCTCAATTACCATTTCCATAAAAGCATCGGGAGAAACATAAATATTTCCTGAAGCCATTTGAAACCTCCAATTAACTGAGTTTGTTGTTCGTTTAATTAATTATATTAATTCACGCAGAGTGTTTGATTCAACCAAAACCCGGAAACTATCCGTACCGGATATTGGAGCAAGAAAACTCCTTTGCAGCCCTTTCCTCCGACTCCCTCGTAAATTGATTCAGGTTAGCTTTTTGATATTCGAAAACACGGGTTTCGCTTTTTTTACTGAACAATTTAGATTTTTTCATGAACAAAGATTATTCATCTTTACAAAATAGATTCAAAAATTCACAAGCAAACTTAGGTTACCCACACCATTTTGTCAAGATGTTTAGAAAAAAAATCAGAGCCTTCTTAAAAGCTACGGAAGAACCGTTTAACCGATTCGCTTATCCAACCGTTTAACCGATTCGCTTATCCAATTCATTTTACCATTAATTGGTTAATATCTCATCAAAGAATTTCTGTAATTACTCAGCGCAAAAAAACACTGAGACAGCAGAAACAGAAAATATACTGTAATTCAAGGTAAGTTTTCAGCCACTCGCGTAGGGATCCCGATGGAAAAAAACACGAAGGCTCGAAGAAACACAAAGAAATACAGATGTGACCGCTATGCGGGTGGCAAAAAAGAAATTGTGCTGAGTAGATACTAATTTTTTATGAAATATCCTCCGGCGATTTGGCGTGGGAAATAAACTAAATTATTTTCCTTGTAAATTTTTGAGCTTCACTTTAAACTTTACTCCCGGGATTCTGAACCTTGAGTAATACCATAACAAAAATCATTTCGTTTGAACAGAAACAGAGAAAGGAACTCATCGTGGCACGTGCCGTCATCACTTTACCGGAAAAATTCCATTTCACCACCGAAATTGATGTGCGCATTACCGACCTCAACTATGGCAACCACCTGGGAAACGATTCGCTGCTTGGGCTGGTTCACGAGGGGCGGGTGCGGTTTTTAAAACACCTGGGCTATTCGGAAAAGGATGTGGATGGCTGCGGCATCATCATGGCGGATTCGGTGATTATTTACAAATTACAGGCATTTTACGGCGACCGGCTGGTAATCCAGGTAAGCGCCAACGATTTCAGCAAGCGCGCCTGCGACCTGATTTACCTAATTTCAAACAAAACCACCGGCAAAGAAATCGCCCGCGCCAAAACCCGGATTGCATTTTTTGACTATCAGAAAAACAAAACTGTTCCTGTGCCGGAAAAATTTAAAATAATATTTACTTAATTTTGGGCGACATTTCCCAGTCCGCCCTAAATTTTAAAACGAAGCCTGGGGATCGCGAAAATTTTATTTCGTCAATTTTTTTGCCGACCAATCTATTCTCAGGTAAAGAATAAACGCAATGAAACTCAATAGAAACAGCGCCGGAATTCCGGTTGGTCCGTCTATCAGCATATTGATCTTGTCTTCATTGATAAAAAGCATCATTATGGTTTTGCCGGTCCAGTTGATCACGCCGTGCGCCAGCGCCGGCGCAAAAACCGACCCTGTCCTCCGGTAAAAATAGTAAAATATGATGCCCACCGATACGGTGAAAATCAACATGAGAAATAAACCGATGATCGGATTACGGGGATAATTCAATCCCATGAGCACCATCGGGCAGTGCCAAATTCCCCAAATAATCCCCCCAATGATTAACCCCTTTCTACCGTATAAGTCAAGAGATTTTCCCGGGAAACAAATTTTTGCACGTAAAAAGCCGCCAACATTGGTACCAGCATGGAACATATCATACCGGCAGGAAATTTTTCCAAACCGCCGTTTAAATAGGTAATCAATCCCAGGGCATAGGTGATAGAAAATGTCAGGGCTAAGAAAATCCGCACTTTTTTATGGGTAAATGCAGCGTTCATGTGAACCCCCGTTTTATAGAATACCTGGTTTAACAAGGTATAGAGATAAAAAAATTATTGCCTTCTAATTACCAATCTTAGCACGTACGAGAAAACAATATGCAATAAGATCCCGGTTACCAGACACAGCGGAATAATCCAGTACCCCAGCAGTTCGCTGGCACCGGTCGTATCGGAAATAATACCAAAAGTCCGGGAACCATCGG
>MVCZ01000196.1 GCA_002049825.1 Candidatus Zhuqueibacterota bacterium 4484_188 | reverse complement strand
CAGGTTATCCCGCGGAATATCTTTGCACGAGAGGAAAAGAAGTGCTGCAATCATCAGATTAAAAACGAATTTGCAAACCAATTTTTACCTCGATTTTAAAATTTGCCGCCAAATAGGGAATCACGCTTTTTTGCCCGGAATTTTCCGCCAGAATTTCCCGGGGCGATAAATTTTTAATCCAGCAGTAAACAGTCCCCACCAGGGCGGCGCCGGTTAACCCGGCAAGACCCACCGAAAGTTTCTGGCTCCGGTTTGCCTGCCGGTACAGATCGTCGAACTGATCCAGGCGGGTATTTTGATGGTACTCATCCAGTTTCTTTTCGTACGCCGCCCGAACCAGTCCGGTAGCGACAGCCAGTCCCACGGTGCCCAGTAAAAAATATTTGGTGGGAGCGCGGTTTAATTTAATCCGCGACTTGTATTTCCCCCGCCCGGTCAAATCATAAAGAATATTGTTGGCTAAAAGATCAACCATTTGCGGCAGGTGGTCGCGATCCGGCGCATCTACTTTTTCCGAACGGGTCTCGGCACTGTTCACCTTCACAATACTGGCGTCGATTCGGTAGCGATTTCGAAATTTATGGATTGCGCCGGTAAGGTTAAGCCTGCCATCGAAAGCGCTTTTTCATCCAGCACTGCCTTTAATTTGCGGCGCTCCAGGATTATCAAATCACTGCTGCGGGAAAGTTTTTCCTGCAGCAGGTCGGGAATGCTTTTTTCCCACTGGTCTAAATAAAATGCGCTGAGGATTATCAAATCACTGCTGCGGGAAAGTTTTTCCTGCAGCAAGTCGGGAATGCTTTTTTCCCACTGGTCTAAATAAAATGCGCTGCTTTCGTTTTTGAATTCAGCAATGGCAACCCGAACCTGCGCCGACAAGTGTGAGAAAAAACCGGCGGGTAAAATAAAGAGAAACATATAAAACAAAAGTTTTTGCATTGATATTCTCCCGCAATGATTTTTTTTCCAACCCTCGTCGCAAATGTACCGGTAATAAATCCACTTTTCCTATGCGCTGCGTCAATTTATACTAAAATATTCGCCGAAACAACATTTCCTCTTACGAAAAGCCGGACGGTAAGATTCGAAAAAGATTTTGAAATGGTGGTTCACAATTTTACTTTTATGCACAAACATGAACTAACCAAAGAGGTGAATTAGATGAAACAACCATCAACTTCCCCGGTTTACCGGATTATTGTGCTCGTTCCGACCATGTTGTTTTTTTGCTTTTTCCTGAAAACACACGCCACTGAGATTTCCAAGGAAACACGAAACCTGGATAAGTGGTTACAGGTTGGTCCATTTGAGGAACACCTTCCGGCGCTGGAACTTTCCAGCCCACAGCTTTTCCGGTGTTTCCTTGACGGAGAAGAAATCGGGAAGAAAACGGCGCTTAGTAAAAAAAACGCGGAGAAAAATTCGGTTTCCAAAGAAATCAAACTGGAAACCGGTAAACATTTGCTGGTTGTAAAGCTGCTCTGGAATCCCGGCAGCAGCCAGAACTGGCGGTTTCAGGCAAAACTCCAATTCTCCGAACCCTTTCACAGGTCTGATATTGAAAACAGCATTTCCCCGCTTCACCGGATGAACATCCGTCATTTGCTTGACGATCCGGCAGTGGGCAATATTTCCATCTCACCACAGGGAAAATATGCCACCGTTTCTGTTCGCCGGGCACTGCCGCCAGGCGACGACAGCGAAAGCTGGTTGGAACTGTGGCGGGTAAAAGACGGACGTCTTCTGCAAACTTTTCGCGGTGGAATGAAAATCGGGAGCGTTCAATGGGCACCGACTGGAGAGCGCTTTTCCTACACTTCAAGCGAGAAAGAAAAAAACACCCTGTGGGTTGTTGACTTGAAAAATGGCACTACCACCGCATTGCTGGAAAATATAAAAAACCTGGATTCATATACCTGGTCGCCTGATGGTCATTTTATAGTTTACGGAATCACCGAAAAACCGGAGAAAGAGAAGAAGCCGGTTAAACGGCTATCCTCGCCGCGTGACCGCTGGCCCACCTGGCGTAATCGCAGTTTTCTTTATCGCGTGGAATATCCTGCCGGAAAGCGCCAGCGCCTGACTGCCGGAAGATTAACCACTACGCTGCAGGCTATTCGCCCTGACGGACGGCTATTACTATTTTCCCGTGAAATTGAAGATTACCGGGAACGACCCTACGGCAAAACCCAGCTTTTTACCATGAACCTGCAATCCTTTGAAGTTGACAGTATTTGGGAAGGAACATGGTTTGGTGACGCCCGCTGGTCGCCGGACGGGAAAAAACTGCTGCTGCTTGGCGGTCCTTCTATGTTTGGAAAGTTGGGGCAAAATGTGCCGGAAGGAAAACTACCCAACGAATATGATCAGCAGGCGTATCTGATGGACTTTGGCAGTAAAAACGTTCAGCCGCTTACCAAACATTTTGCCCCATCTATCCGCTCAGCCATCTGGAACGACCCCGGAACTATTTATTTTTCAACGATTGACCACTCCTACAGGACACTGTACCAATACGATTTGAAGTCAGGTACATTTACCCGTATAGAAAGCGGAGTCGAAGTCCTGAACAATGTTCGGATTGCCCGAAATAAACCGATCGCCATTTATACCGGCTCTGGCGCGGCAAGCCCAAAGAAAGCGTACCTGTTGGATTTGAAGAAAAAGAAGTACCGTCTGCTCTCTGACCCGGCAGCCAAAAGTTTTAAAAACGTTAGGTTTGGTAAGGTGGAAAAGTGGAATTTTCAAAATGAACGTGGTACCACTATTGAAGGTAGAATTTATTATCCGCCTGATTTCAAACCCTCGGAAAAATATCCCTGCATCGTTTATTATTACGGTGGCACCAGTCCGGTGGGACGGGATTTCGCCGGCCGTTATCCCAAGAATTACTGGGCGGCAAACGGCTATGTTGTGTATGTGCTGCAACCCAGCGGCGCAACCGGCTTTGGTCAGGCGTTTTCTTCGCTGCATGTGAACGACTGGGGAAAAATAGTAGCGGATGAAATTATTAACGGCGTTTCACAATTTTTAGCCGCCCATCCTTTTATCGATCGGGACCGCGTTGGCGCTATTGGCGCTTCTTACGGCGGTTTTATGACCGAACTTCTGTTGACCAAAACTGATATTTTTGCCGCTGCGGTTTCCCATGCCGGAATCAGCTCCATTTCCAGTTATTGGGGCGAGGGTTATTGGGGTTTCCTCTACAGTGCTGTCGCCACGGCAAACAGCTTTCCCTGGAACCGCAAAGATATTTATGTCGACCAAAGCGCCCTGTTCTCGGCGGACAAAATTAATACGCCGCTTTTATTGCTGCACGGTACGGACGATACCAATGTGCCGCCGGGTGAAAGTATTCAACTGTATACTGCCCTGAAATTATTGGGTAAAACTGTTGAGCATATCCGGGTGCAAGGTCAGAACCATTTAATAATGACCTACAGCCGCCGAAAAATTTGGACCAGGACCATAGTGGCATGGTTCGACAGGTGGTTAATCGTTTCTTAATACAAAACCGGTTCGGGCGGTTCAATCGTTTTACAGCCGCTACAAAAAATACTACCCGCTGCTTTCCTTTACCGGCGGGTTCCTGTGGGACAGTTTTACCCTCACCCGCATCGACCGGTTGTCGGACAATTTAATCCTGCTGCTCTACCTGCTGCTGCTCAGCGGGTTTATTCTGCTGCTGAACCTGGTTGAGAACGGGATGATTCGCCAGCCGCTGCTTTTGAAATACCGGGAATGGTACCCGCTGGCGATCCAGTTTTTCCTGGGCGGTTTGTTCAGCAGCTATGTGGTTTTTTATTTTCAAAGTGCCGCGCTTACTAAAAACTGGCTATTCCTGCTCATCCTGGTACTGCTGCTGGTTTCCAACGAATTCCTGGAGAAACGCCTGACCAATCTCTACCTGCAAATGACCCTCTTCTTTCTGGCCAGTTTTTCCTTTTTTATTTTCTTTGTTCCGGTGGTGAGCGGCTATATGAATTATTTCGTTTTTCTGCTGAGCGGGCTGATTGGTCTGCTCTCTGTGGCGGGAATGCTGTTTCTTTTATTCAAAAAGTTCGGAATTCTGCAACGCACGCAGGTTGGGCGGAGCCTGGTGCTGATCTGCGGAATTTTCCTGCTGATCAATCTGTTCTATTTTTTAAACTGGATTCCGCCGGTGCCGCTTTCCATGAAATCTGCCGGGATTTATCAAGCGATCGATTGGGGTATCAAATCAGCGGCGGCAGAAAAGGCGGCTACCGCGGCTACACTTACAAAACACATGTAACACCCGGTAAATGGCGGGTGGAAATTGTAACCGAAGATGAAAGAATTTTGGGGAGAATCGGATTTGAAATAAAAGAAACCGTTCGCACAAACCGGACCTTTAAAACCATTTACCGTTGTGTTAATGAAAATTATTTTGACTTATTATAAACTGCTTTCCGTACCACAGGCATAAATAGGAACCACTATGTGGGAAGCAGTTGTTGCATATAAGTGTTTGGTATCATGTTCACCTTGCCTGGCATACCATAGGCACGTTTTTTAAAAATAATTAGCACAACTGGTTAAATCACTTAACAAAGAGCACTCCTATTTATCAAAGGGTAGTGAGAATAGTTCGTGTTGGAGTGCCGCTTTATCAAGTTTTTTTGCGACTGACTGCAAACTGGCAAAACCCTCTTTAATGACAAGTGCTTCTGTCATCGAATTCCTGAGAGATTCGGTTGAACCAACATGGTAAAAATGTTCATAAGTGCGTACTTGGTAACCATTCCAATGCAAATCAAGGTGGTTATTCCTGCGATATTTATTCTCAAGCCACATGGAAAGGGCAAAACCACAAGATAGGTCTTCCGCTAATTTCGCAAGGTGCCTGGCATCGTCGACTGACCAGGAATTAAAATAATCAGTATGTCTGCCAATATAGGGCGGATCCATGTAAACAAAATCATTTGCTTGTACGATTGCCATAATTTTCTTGTAATCAGAGACAACAAACTCCCAGTCAACAGCATGAAGAATCGAACGAACCCACGCCACCTGGTTTGTTATCTTGGTAACATAAGCTTTTCTGAAACGCTCTGGTTTTCTCCCAAATGGAACATTGAACTTTCCTTTTGAATTGAAACGCATGAGACCGTTGAAGCAGGCGCGGTTTAGGAACAGGAAAGGTAAACTACCACCAGAACTATTGAATTCATCCCGCACTTCGTAGTAAAAATCCTCTCCTTTTTCCAGGAGTTTGTTACCCATTTCAGTCAAATAGTTTTTTACAATCACCTCGGTAACTTTGCCGGATTTGATGTCGTTATATAGTTCAATAATGTGCTTATTCGTGTCGGCAAGTACTGCACGTTCCGGACGTAGATTGAAAGCAACCACTCCCGAACCCATAAAAGGTTCAATCCATCTGCCCTTTCCGTCCCAACTGATATTTCGTGCGATAAACGGTACAAGTTTGGTTTTAATACCCTGGCATTTAATAGGAGGCACTCTTACCGATTGAATTGCTTTCGGCAAGAATTGATTCATTTGGTTATTCTCCTTTCCTCTTTGGGACATAGTTTTTCCAATAGTTTTCAAATTCTTCCGTTGTTTGAAATGGACCTTCTCCCCGGCGGAATATCTCGATATCTCTACTCCTAATAGAACCAATATTTGTGGTATTTCCACTACCTGGAATCTTTCCGGCAATACGGTATTTTTCTTGAATAAAATAATCGATTTTGCTAAAAGGTGGTTGAAGTTGAGAGGCTTCTATCACCTGTTTAATTTCAGTAAACTTGTTGTCAGTATTTCGCGTATAAAGAAACCCAATAACCCAGTGCTTAGAATATTGATAATAAGGATAGAGAATACCGTTCGTTGGAACACGCAGATATGAGCGATAGGATCCAAGGGTAAATCCAAATGGCTTCAGGACACCGGTTTTTGTAAATTGCCTGTAAGTCGATTTAATATCAATTGCAATTTTGCTTTCCGCTCTATTCCGGTTGTACAATGTAAACTCAGGGTATTGGTTCTGTTTTGCTTTTTCTAATTCCAAGTCGTTATCATCTGCAATTCGTCGAATAATCGGCTCACAAAGAATCTCAAATATGCCGGACAAAATCTTTGAATCGTAGGAAAGTGTGTACACTTTTGATTTCTTGGTCAAGATTCCAACAAGTTCCCATTCAAGTCCATCTTGATAGAGTATTTTTACAACTCGTTCAAATTCTTCTCGAAAATCCAATGACTACTCCCAATTATGACTTCGGGAGAATCGGATTTGAAATAAAAGAAACCGTTCGCACAAACCGGACCTTTAAAACCATTTACCGGTAACGCCCATCACTAACGCTAAACTTTTGTCACTACCGGCAAAGTAACCGCTCCCGGAATACCACACTGTTTGAATAATTACACACCTGTCTTATTTTGTAGAACCCTCTGTTTTTCCTGCAAAAAGAAGCAACCGACTCTCTTCGCTTATTTTTCAAATAATTTGTCGCAAAAAGAAAACTGGCACCAAAATTGAAGGTTGAAAAAACATGAGGAAGCGGTGCTTTCGCTGCTTGCCAGGGATTAATAGCAGAGGAGAATGCCATGCGTATTTTACTATTTCTGTTGATATTTATCTTAAGTAACAATCTGCTTTTTGCCGGAACCTGCAATTACGTGGTGATCCTAGAAAACGGGGATTCTTTTGTCAGTTCCGCGTTGCTTCACCGGAAAGAAAATCTCCTGTTTTTAAAGGTCGCTTCCGGAACGCGTTTCGTGCCCATTGACTCAATTTACCAAATCAGAAAAATTAAAGAGTCCCATGTCGGCAGCGGAATTTTGGTAGGATTGGTTGTGGGCGCCGTTATCGATGGTGCTTTTGGTCGCATGAGCTACCATGAACCGAAACAAGGGTTGTTTACCTTTGATTTTGGACCGGGATTACCAACGGCTGCCGGTGCGGTTATTGGCGGGTTGGTTGGACCGGACGAGATTTACATTTTCTACGGGCTGCCAGCAAAAACCAAATTGGTAATGATAGACCGATTACTGTCCACTGAATCTGACGTACCCTGAAATCTGAACGAAACATCATCGTCATTTGTCACTGGTCATTGGTCATTTGCCCTGCGGGCGTCATTGTGGCTGAAGCCTTTATTGGTCATTGCTTGCCCCTATGGAGGTCATTAGTCACTGGTTACTTGCTGCTTGCTTCAAATATCTGGGAGCTGGTATCTTGTATCCGGTATCCGACATCCTGTATCTGACATCCGACATACTGCGTCCTGTCCTGAGCGAATTAGAACA
>MVCZ01000195.1 GCA_002049825.1 Candidatus Zhuqueibacterota bacterium 4484_188 | reverse complement strand
AGCCACCACAATAGTAATACCCACCTTTACTTCGTCCTTCATCGAATACCTCTAATATTGATTTAATGTGTAGCCAATTAAGAATTTTTGCACTTCCGGATGCACCATTTTCCGAATTTCTGTCGGCGATCCCTCCACTTCAATTTTGCCGTCGTGCAGCAAGACAATCCGGTCGCCAACGGTAAAAGCACTGTGCATATCGTGCGTGACAACCACGGAAGTAACCTCCATTTCGTTTTTCAGTTTCACGATAAGCTGATTAATGTTTTCGGCAGTTTCCGGGTCTAATCCGGTGGTTGGTTCGTCGAACAGAATATACTGTGGATAGGTGGCGATGGCCCGGGCAACACCTACCCGTTTTTTCATGCCCCCGCTTAACTCCGCCGGATATTTGTTTTCCGCCCCTTCCAGGTCGACAAAAGCCAAACATTCCCGAATACGGTGCTCGATTTTTCCTTCCGAATAATGAAAAAATTTTCGCAAAGCAAGTCCTACATTTTCTGCCACAGTTAAGGAATCGAACAAAGCGGCTGCCTGGAATACGAAACCGAATCGCCGCCGTATTTTTTGCAAATCCCGAAATCCCATTCCAACAATGTCTTCGCGCTCAATCCGGATTTTGCCCCTTTCCGGTTTTAGCAAACCAATCATCAATTTCAATAAAACACTTTTTCCACTCCCGCTTTTCCCGATAACCACCAACGATTCTCCATCATGTATATTAAGTTGCAAGCCGGTTAATACCTGGTTGGAATTAAAAGATTTCCAGAGATTTTCAATTTCGATCATGTCAGTACTAATAACCTATTTTTAACAAAAACTGCGCCATGAAGTAATCCAGAATCAAAATCATTACACAGGAAAGCACCACGCTGCGTGTGGTTGCCTTTCCTACACCTTCGGCACCTCCGGTGGTAAAAAAGCCCACGTAAGCGGCATTGGCAGAAATGAAAAACCCGAATACCGCTGATTTTATCAATCCATAAGTTAAGTCCCAGGAAAGGAAAAAACGCCGGGCTCCCTTTAAAAATTCCGCAGTAGAGAGATTCACGGTAAGAATCGAGATCAACCAACCGCTGATGCTTCCTACCACGTTGGCAAACATGGTCAATACCGGCACCATAACCAGACCGGCAATTAAAGTCGGAACAACCAGATATGCAACCGGGTTGAAACCGATGACTTCCAGGGCATCTATTTGCTCAGTTACGCGCATGGTTCCGACTTCGGCGGCAATGGATGCCCCCACGCGACCTGCCAATATCAGGGCGGTTAAAACCGGGCCTAATTCCAGGATAATCGATTCGACGACCACCGAGCCGACCAGGTAATAGGGCGCACGATCCTCCAATGAATACAGCACTTGAACAGCTTCTACCATTCCCATAAATGCGGCAGTGAGGAATACGATGGGAAGAGAGCGAATACCAATAAATTTCATTCTCTTTATGGTATTCTCTCCATAGGTCTTCTAAATGAAGAGCAACGATATCAATAGATTTTAACATGCGTTTAAACAATTTCTTAAAAATCATAAGTTACCTTAATAAACCCCTCATCAAAATTCTTCACCCGGCTGAAAATATTGTCCCCTTTGCCATCGATAATGTAAGCCCCCAGGGAAATCTCCAGCGCATCAATGGGATAGTAATCAAGCTCGGGACCGCCGGCGATTCCGTAGTTATTCCTGACATCACCCCAGTCGGGAATAGCCAGGGCAATGCCCAACGGCACGATTTTCAGGGCGTCATTCATGGTTTTCTTTTCAAATCGCATCAGCAGGTAATCATTTAAATTTTCCGCTCCGCGCTCGTGAATGAATCCATGCATAAACTGGGCATTTACATACCAGCCGTTCTTAAAAGTGTAATCGCCGCCCACGACATACTTGAAATACGGTTCATTGTCCAGGGCAACTTGTTGGTCGGCGATATTCCCCAAAACCGGGTGATGAATGGTAACATCGTTGTAAATTTTGTGCGGAATGGTCAGTGCACCTTCCGCCCACACTCCCACGCTGCCGATCGAACCGGCCATATCGGCACCGATTACCTGCAGTCGGGGGTATGTGAGTATGGCATTGGCTTCCCAGCCCCCGGTAACCGGCGGATATGGAATCAACGTTGTAGAAGAAACCAACGGTAAATCATCTCTTCCGTAGTAGTAGCTGAGCGACCAGTCGTAATTGAACAGATTGCCGGCAGCCTTGAACCCAAAAGCGGATGTTTCCGACAATTTATTTTCCGGTAGATTGATATGGTCACGATACCGAGCCAGTATCATTCCCGGCGGCAAATTGACCGGTGCGGCAAAGGCATCGGCCCAATCGCCGTAGGGAAGTGTTGCCGGGCTAAACACCGGAATGTAAATACCGTAAAAAGTGTAATCACCCAGATAATAGGTTGCTTGTAAGGCATTACTGCCCACGTGGCGGCCAAAATCGAAAATGTCCTCCAGATCATCCGGGTTTAGATTATCGGTGGGATTTAATTTATCAGCCGTTCCCCACACAATGCGCTGGCGACCAATGCGCAAATCCAGGTTCGCGGTTAAAAATCCGTACAGGTCAATGTAAGCTTCCCGGAATTCCATACCCCAGGGCTGTACCGCATCTTTTTCCCGACGCTGCAAATCGGAAGTGCTTACCACACCGGGGAATCCAAAAGCGCGTAAACGTACTTCGCTGTAATAATGAATTTTCTCTGATGGATTGCCCCCGAACTTCAGTCCCAACTGATTTTCATTCCAGGTAAACTTGCCGTCCTGCTTCAGACGAAGCCGGTTGTAGGTTTTCACATACCCGTTTATATTTACCTGGGCAAGAAGCTGACCGGAAAACAATACAATCAATAGCAGAACTATGATTCGATTCATATTTCACCTCCATCTTTCCGATTGAAATATATATTGCCATTAGAATCCTTATAAACTTTGTAAATTGTGTATGGTTAGATAGATAAAATAAGTAACGGTAATAACAAAAAGACTTAAAGAGACATAGCGAGCTATACCATGCAAGTTAGAGTTTCTTCGGGCTCTTTTTACGATTGAGATGGCCCAATATTGGCATGTAAGGGTACCGAAAGAAAATATTGAACTGAAGAGAGCATAGTTCCACAAACTGTGTTGATGAATTAATTTTAAATTAATTAGAGCTGACATATTAATCCAAAAAGCTACAATGGTTGGATTGGAAATAAAATAGGACATAACAGTAAAAAAATTTGTGAGAAAAACTTTTCCGTTAAATTGTATTTCTGGTTCACGGGAATTAATATTTCTTTTGCCCCAACATAGAGCAGAAATAACAAACCTATTATTTGTATGGTGATTCTTAATTTTGAGTTAAAGATCAGGCTCCCTGTACCCATCAGGAAAGCAAAAGCGTAAACAAAATTCGCCCCCGCCCCAATTATTGCCATGGAAAACCCGTGCCAGAAACCTTTGTTAATCGCCTTGTTTAACATGATCTGACCCAACGGACCCAGGGGAACGGAATAAACAATGCCCATTAAGAAAGCAATGACCAACATCCCTCGCTACCCTTTTAAAATAAAATTTTTTGCAATAGAGGCTATTAACAGGTAGTTGGCGGCAATCGTCCGAAAGATTTGGAAAGCCTCTATTGAATAATCTTTTAATGAGTAATGTAATTTTTTCTTTTATTTTTTTAGTTCCAGCATACGGTTGACCAATGACCATATCAGCTTCTCTATTTAAAAGGGGATACAGCATTTTATGGATATGTGAACACTTCAATCCTATTATATCTGCGTCAACAAACACGATCACTTCGCCTTGTGCTGTTTCCACCCCGGTTGCCATGGTATAGGACTTCCCGAGATTTTGCGGAAACTCGATATATTTGAATGAATAAGATTTTTGTAATTTACTGATAATTTGTCCTGATTTATCTGTTGATCCATCATTTACTACAATAAGTTCATCAACCAAATAACAGCTCAACAAACGGATAATCACATCCTCTATTGTTCTTTCTTCATTGTAGGCCGATACAATTGCCGTTACGTTTTTGTCCCAAATCATTTAAAACTTCTCCATTTATATTAAATTTAAATTTCCATTTCATAAATCCGATATTTTTTGTAAAGCCGCCCACCAATGGTCTCATCAAATTTGTTAATCAAATGGTTGTCCTCTAAATTCCAGGAAGTCTCGCACCATTCAAACCCTAATTTTCTACCCGCCTTTGCGGTTTCCAGAAACAACAGCACCGGAATGCCGGTCAGGCGATATTCTTTGAGCA
Source organism: Candidatus Zhuqueibacterota bacterium 4484_188 (assembly GCA_002049825.1). Taxonomy (GTDB): domain Bacteria; phylum Calditrichota; class Calditrichia; order RBG-13-44-9; family RBG-13-44-9; genus 4484-188. The sequence goes on along the minus strand of MVCZ01000195.1, from coordinate 1,647 downwards.
TGCCCATAATTAATGAGCGAAGCCCTCTTATTTTTCTTCGGTAGTAGAGAAATTTGGTGATGCCAACCAAATCCAGCTTTCCGTTCATGTGAATCAGCACTTCGTTATAATTGGGAACCGTTACGGCAACGCCAACCGGTTTTCCCTCTATTTCGGCGAACAAAACCAGCTCCGGCACCGCTATCTTTTTCAAATCGGCAGCCAAATAATCCATTTCTTCATCAGGCATCGGCACGAACCCCCAGTTCCGCTCCCAGGCTGCATTGTAAATATCTTTTATTTTTTGAATTTCCTCGTCAAGGCGCTTGAAATTTGCCGGGCGAATTTCCACATGATGTTTTTTTCGCGCCCGTTCGGCAATTTTTTCGATAACTTCCGGAGTCTTGATAATGCCTTCATTTAAGTAAGCGTAAAGATCTTTGGCCTTTTTCAAACCGTACTTTTCCATGAAAAGAAGATAATATTCCGGGTTGTAAGGCATCATAAACACCGGCGGCAACTTGAACCCTTCCAATAAAAACCCGCATTCGTCGTTCATGCTCAAATTCATCGGTCCGCGCATTACATTCATATTTCTGTTTCTTAACCATTCGGAAGCAGTATCCAGGAGTGCTTCTGCGAAACCGTAATGTTCCACACATTCGAATAAACCGAAAAAGCCTACTTTATCCCGGTGAAAATTGTTATGATTAAAATCGATGATGGCTGCAATCCTGCCCACCGGATTACCACGATAATACGCGACGAACAGAAAAACCTGGCTGTGTTTGAAAAATGGATGGATTTTCGGATTGAGTTTCTTCTTCATTTCCGTTATAAGCGGCGGCACCCAGTGGGGATCATCCTTGTAAATCTTCCAGGGCAGCTTGATAAAATCATCCAGCCTCTTCGAATCCTGGACGGGCAATACAGATAGATCTTTCATCATTTTTGAATTCCTTCGGCTATTTTATTCCGGTTCAAATCCAAAGAGATATTTTCCAAGGCTAACCGGGCAGCTTCTTCTCCGGCTTCAATGATTTCCCGGCTGCGGGTAAAATCCATAAACTGATAGTAATCAATGTCGGGACTAATCAGGATGTCCGGCGGCGAATCCTGCAGGCGCAGCGATAGGATCATGTTTTCCATTATGCTTGCCACCTGAATGGTATGATAGCGCAGACCGGGTTTAACAATCAGGCTTTGTTCACCCTGGTTTTTGTTGGTATCGGCTTCAATATCAAAGTCCAGGAAATTTAAAAAGCGCTTAAAAAAAGAAGTTGAATTCGAAGCCGTCCCGGTATTTTTTGGGGTTACCATTTCTCCGGAATTCATTTGACGTATTTGACGGTCACAAGCGGGGGTGGAACGCACCGCGATGATAAAATCGGCTCCCATATCTTTTGCCACATTTACCGGTACCGGATTCACAACACCGCCGTCAACCAGGAAACGCCCGTCGATTTGAACCGGGGCAAAAACAAAGGGAAAAGAAATAGAAGCGCGGATGGCTTTCACCAGGGAACCGCTTTTCAGCACAATTTCTTCGCCGGTCCAGATGTCTGTGGCAACCGCGGCAAATGGTATTTTGAGTTCTTCAATTTTCTGTTCACCAATCAGTGCAATGAGAAATTCTTCAATCCGCCGCCCGTCCAATAAACCTTCCCG
>MVCZ01000194.1 GCA_002049825.1 Candidatus Zhuqueibacterota bacterium 4484_188 | reverse complement strand
GGTTCGACCAGAGCTTTTCCATATTACCATCCTTCCAATTTCTCCGAATGTTCAAAGATGGTGCCAGTGAGAGTTGATTTTGCGGTAAAATTTTCAGAGTGTTTTTATATGATGGAATAAAGTAGGTTGTTCAGGCAGTGAGGTAATTCTTAAGATAAAACCGAACGGGAGGATGGACAAAAATGCTTTTGTTTTTTATCAGAAATTTGATAGATGTTCAGAAATCTGAGTATCTTTTTCGCCAGGAAAATTGTAAGGTTCTGGATTCCCGCGTTCGCGGGAATGACATTTACCGAGCACTTTTCACATTGGCTCTGAAGCGCCGGGACATCTAACCGGAGACTTTCTCCCTGTAATTTTCCAGGGCTTTATGCAGGGCGTTTTGGGCAATCTTGGCACATTCATATTTGGCAGCGGGAATGCTCTCCAGGTAATTGATAATGTCGGCAGCGGTAATGTGTTCGATTTTGGCAAGAGGTTGACCTTTAATCATTTCCACCAGTCCTGCCCCTGTTGATTGCAAACCGGCGCAGCCAACGTATTGGTATTTTGCATCCTTGACGATACCATTCTCCAGTGTGAGGTACAAAATCATCACGTCGCCGCAGGTACCGCTGTGTTTAGAGGTAACAGTGGGATTCTCAATCTCTCCTAAGTTGGCATTCCGGCTGATCAGTTCTATTGCTTTCTCGGAATATCCCATGCTGCGTAAAAGTGCAATCCGTGTTTCGTCCATTTGTTTCTCTTTGGTTTACCCTGTAGAATCTTTCTTCAGAGTTAAACTTCACTCACGGGTGGTAAAGTCATTGCGATCCCCGCTTGCCGGCAGACAGGCTTCGTCGTTTCACTCTTCGTGGCGTAGCCATCACTATGTGGCAATGATAGCGTACTTACCTTTTCACCCGTGATTGAAATATTACTCTTCAAAATAAAAACGGCTACTCCGTTTGGGAATAATCGCCAATATTAAATTTTTGATTCTTCCCTTCAATGCGAATGTGGTCTCCCAGAATAGAATCGGACAGTACCGTGTTTTTTATTTTAGAATCGATTCCCAGAATGGAATTGCTCAATACCGTATTTTCAATCTCGCAGTTTTCTCCGACCGTTACATGAGGACCGATCACCGTATTTTTCAGCTTGCTGGTGGGATGAATAAATACCGGCGGAATCACCACCGTGTGCTCGAATTTGGTAAAATAATACAATCCCACCAGTGCGAGATCGGAGATAATTTCGGTTGGTTTCTCTACCAGTCGGGTAACGAATCCGGCATCGTCCAGCACAGCCACGCCGAACCGCCGCGGGTTGTCAACTTTTTTTACCCCCAGCGAGCTGAACTGCCCGTTCAGCACCGGTTTCAGATCGACATCGTAAATGGTATCGCCCAGCACAATAATGAGCGGCTGGTTGTCCAGGAAATCTCCAGCCATAGAGATCGCGTGACCCAGTCCCAGGAACTCGCTCTGGGTAAGAAAATGGCATTTCACCTGGAAACTACTACGAATATATTTTTCAACCTCGCGACCTAAATGCCCAACCACAAAAATAAACTCATTCACTCCATCGGCAATGAGCTTGTTCAGGATGTGTGCAATCATCGGTTTGTCAGCAACCGGCAACAAAACCTTGGGATGGGTAAGGGTGTGTGGTCTCATGCGAGTACCAAAACCTGCAACCGGAATTATAGCCTTCATTTGCAATTCTCTCCTTCGGTTAATCGATCTTACTCAGTGCTTCTTTCAATGTGTCGATACTGCCAATCTTGATGGGGTCTTTTCCGTACAACAATGCCAGGTAGTAACTGACCCAGTCGCCAATGTAAATTTGCGAAAACATCCTGGCTAATTTACTTTTTCCTTTTCCGAAAACTTCAAAAATAGGGATGTTGTTTTTTCGCCAGATATCCCGGCTGATTTCCAAACGTTTGCGGTTTCGCGCGGCTTCGCCACTGTCACGCAGCAACAAAATACTGAAGCACTCCAGCACACTTCTCTTTGCTTCCCACCCCATAATCTCGTTGTGATTCAGTTCCGGAAAAACATTGCTAAAAGCCAGAACCTTGGCATTTTCGTTTAACTGGTTTCGCCACCGCACGGTAACCGGTGCGAGGTGTTCGGCAGCGGTGTAAATTACCGGAATCTTTTCATATAATTTTTGGGCAATAGTATTGCACAAGTTGTGGCTGTGAGATTTTTGCGGATCGTTCTGCTCTAACAATTCTTGCAGTACTTCGATCGTTTCACTGACTTCAGATTGGATTCCTGAAACGAGTCCCATCTGTTCCAGCAAATAAAAGAAAGGAAAGAACAAATAACCCAGCGCCTGGCGGGGCGGTAACCCATCCGGAATTTGAATAAAATGAAGATTTTTCTCGCGGGCGAAATCGGTCAGTTTGCCGCCGCTGGAAAGCGCAATGACTGTTGCGCCGCGCTCAACGGCTACCTGGGTGGCGGCTAAGGTCTCTTCGGTATTCCCGGAATAACTGGAAGCCAGCACCAGGCTTCTTTTATTTACAAATCCCGGAAGGGTGTAGTTGCGATTCACCAAAAAGGGAATCGTTACGGTGTTCTGTAAAAATGCAGCCATACAAGTTCGGCAGACTCCCGGATTTGGTCGGGCAATTTGCGAATAATTTTATAGAAGTGTGCCTGATCGGAATTTTTCATCGGGTACTCCATTCTTGGGTGAACGATTTAAGAGGTGATTGAAAAAAATGAAAAAAACAGGAGATGTTAGGTTTGGTGGTAAAAAGAAATTCGAGTTGGACTGACCGCTTGTTTTTCGCATTCACTTTGTAGATTTAGTTTGGTTTTCGCCGAAAAGCGCCCCGTAAAATGTTTCGCAATATTCCTGCACTTTCCGGGCGGTATTCACCGATTGGATTTGCTGGTAAAGTTGTTCGCACTGCCGGGTGGAGAGATGACGAATCACATTTTTTATTTCCGGAACTACTTTATGAACCACGCTAAAATTGCGCAAACCCATACCAATCAGCATGGGAACCGCCACCGGGTCGCCAGCCATTTCGCCACACATACTCACCGGGATATTAAAGGTATTCCCCACATCAATAACTTTCTTAATCAATTGCAGCAGCGCCGGGTGGAAATGGTTGAATAAATGGGATATTCTTTCATTTGCCCGGTCTACCGCTAAAGTATATTGAGTAAGGTCGTTGGTCCCAATGCTGAAAAAATCGACCTCTTTGGCGAAAGATTCGGCAAGCAAAGCGGCGGCGGGAATCTCGATCATGGTACCAATCTTGATTTCCGGATTATAGGTTTTGCCTTCCTGTTTCAGGTGTTTTTTAACTTCTTCAAATACTTTCCGGAACTGGTAGATTTCTTCCAGCGAACTGACCATTGGCAAGAGAATACTTAAATTTTCGTAAATATTCGCCCGCAGGATCGCTTTGAGTTGCGGAATAAAAATTTCCCTGTGGTCCAGGCAGAACCGGATTGCGCGCCAACCTAAGAACGGATTCCGCTCCGGGATGCTTACCAAATCGGGCAGAATTTTATCGCCGCCCACATCCAGCGTGCGCACAACCACCCGGTTAGGCCGGATAGTTTCGGCTATTTTCAGGTAATTCCTGGTTTGCTCATCTTCCGAAGGGAGACCGTTCTCTCCCAGAAACAATCCCTCGGTGCGGTACAATCCGATACCCTCAGCCCCGGTTTTTTTCACCTGGTCAAGTTCTTCAACAAATTCGATATTGGCATGCACTTCAATATGTTTGCCGTCTAAAGTCTGAGCCGGCATTTCCGCTAACTTCAGCAAATCCTTTTCAACAATCAGGAAAGCTTTCTGCTTCCGACGGTACTTTTCGATGGTTGCTTCGCCGGGATTAACAACAACAATTCCCTCATTGCCATCCACAATTACCATTTCGCCGGGCTTTACTGCGTTGGTAATTACCTCGGTACCAACCACTGCCGGAACTCCAAGCGATCTGGCAATAATTGCCGTATGAGTGTTTTTTCCGCCAAAATTAGTGCAAAAACCAAGGATGTTTTTATGATGAAAACGAATAGTGTCGGTGGGGCTTAAATCTTCGGCAGCGACAATGGAGCTTTTTCTTAGCTTTATATCCTGGAAACTCCCCAGCATATTTTTCAGAATGAGACGTTTCAGGTTTTGAATATCAAAAGCACGGTCGCGAAAGTATTCATCGGAAAGTTGCAGAAAATGCTCTTTTTTCTTGCGAAAAATTTTAAAGGTGGCGTAAGCAGCATCGAAGTGTTTTTCTTCTATGGTTTGCCGCACTTCATTCAGGAATATTTTGTCCTCCAGAATTGAAATCTGGGTTTGGATAACTTCCGAGAATTCCTTACCATAGTTTTTTTCCGTTTCCTGAAAAATCCGGGCTAAATATTCGCGGCTCTGTTCTATGGCTTTCTCGAAGCGTTCGATCTCGTAGGCAACCCGCTTGCGGGAAACAATACGCAGCTCCGGCGCGTAGGTCGGTTCCGAATAAATAAATACCGGACCGATCGCGATCCCGGGTGAAGTTGGAATCCCCTGAACTACAATTTCTGTTTTCTGCTCTTTGTGCTTAAGGTTTTTCACCATTTTGTTTTTTTCAATTTCAGTAATTGAAATTAGAAAATTTTAATCGCTATCACAATGAAATTTTGGAAATATTGGTAAAACTTCGCTCACAGGTAGAAATAATCCATTTTAGTCATTGCCTGCCTGCTGACGCATTTCATGCAAGAAGCCTCGGCACAGACAAAGGTCCCTCGTGGCATACCATTCACATAGTGGTTCCTACGGAAAGGCATAAGTAGCCATTCCTGTTTCGTATGAACCGTTTTGCTGCGAGGAAATGACGAAGATGAATTGTCCCCATCCGTGAATATTTTTTTACAATCTTAAAATATAGTTCCTTTAAGTAACTGACCGTATAAAACCGCGTGAAAAAACTACTCTCCGGGAGAATGTTGATCATTCAATCGTTTCTTCCTTATTCGTTTAAATTTAGGGGCAAATATTCTCCTTGCCCTGCCTAAAGGAATGCAAAACTTTTACACAAGAACAGTTGATTCGGTAAATATGATATGGTTTTTATTATGTAATAATTGAATTTAGTTTGTGGCATCTTAT
>MVCZ01000009.1 GCA_002049825.1 Candidatus Zhuqueibacterota bacterium 4484_188 | reverse complement strand
GGTCGACGAGGGTTTACCAGCATCACATTCATTGTCGCACCCATTGCCTAACCAATATCCGGCAGGAAAATTCCGGCATTACCACCGGAAACAAAATTTTCCAGTAATTGAACTTCGGAATAAATCAGAAGTTTCAGGAAGATTTTAGGGAAAAAGTAATTGGAGAAATACCCTGCCCGGCGTTTCGATTGCTACCGGCACTCCCCTGCTTTTGCAGGAAAACTCTCAAATAAACGCGGTTTCTGTCCACGAACTGAAATCGATTAACCGGTGAAGAATATTCATATCGGAATTCAGGCGGGTAACTCAATGCGAACCGGTTGGAAGGAATATTCTTCGATGCTTTCAGTTGCTGCAGCGCCGATATATTCTTTTTGCAGGGCTTCAAATAATTCTTTAACCGACACAATCTTATCAACCCGAAAGGCATTGGCGCCGGCAAAAGCAAATCCGCCGTTCAGCTTTCCTTTCTGGGCGTTGGTCAAAGCCTGGGCAATGCAATAGGGTGTATTTCTGAAATCACAGGTTTTCAGACACTTCCAGGGACATTTAACCGGCTTTTTTTCACCGGCAGCCATGTCTTCCAAAAAGGTATTGCGGATAGCTCTCCCGGGAAGACCAACCGGGCTTTGGATGATTTCGATATCGTCCTCCCGGCACTGAATGTAGGCTTGTTTGAAATCATCCGATGCATCGCATTCATGGGTGGCAACAAACCGGGTAGCCATCTGGACTCCGCTTGCCCCTAAACGCAGAAATTTAAGAATATCCGCACCGGTAAATATTCCGCCGGCGGCGATGATCGGAATCTCTTTGCCAGAATGCTGTTCATATTGACCGGCTACCGCCAGCACTTCCGGTATAATTTTTTCCAGCGCAAAATCGGGATCATCAATTTGTTCTTTTTTAAAACCGAGATGACCGCCAGCCAATGGTCCTTCCACGACAATGCCGTCCGGCACTTTCCCGAAACTTTTTTCCCAGGACTTAAAAATAAGCCGGGCGGCTCTTCCCGAAGAAACAATAGGAAGAAACTTGGTTTTGAAATCTACCGGTGAAAAACCCTCCGGAAAACGCAACGGAAGCCCTGCCCCTAAAAATACGGCATCGACTTCCTCTTCCAGGGTGCATTTGAGCAGGTCGTGGTAATCAGTAAGCGCCACCATGATATTTACACCGATTATTCCATTGGTTAATACCCTTGCTTTGCGAATTTCCTTTTTCAACAATTCGACATTCGCATCTTTATATTTCATTCCTTTAACCGGCTCAAGCATGTTGAGTCCTACTGAAGAAATAACCCCGATACCACCTTCATTTGCCACCGCAGAAGCAAGTCCCGACATGGAAATGCCGACTCCCATTCCACCCTGGATAATCGGTTTTGGAACTTCCAAATCACCGATATTTAACTTTGGCATAATTTCAAAACCCATTTCAAATCTCCGTTAATAATCTTCATCCGTAAATTATTCACCGCACAAGGCGAATGAATCTTTGCTTAAATTGTTTCCGCCACCCGCCGGAAATGGAAACCGTAAATTGCCATACGCACTGCCAGGGGGAATTTACCGGGGCAACGAAACAAACTGAAAAAGAGCAATTTCCAGTAAAAACGCTTGCCCTTTTCGCGCACACCAAGTTTCCACAGCGATTTAATAAACGCCGTCACGTCCTGAAAAGGAACCGACAGATTTTTTTTGGAAGGCAAACGATATTCCTGCAGGAAAGTTTTCACCCGTTCGTAATATGCTTTCTGGGAATAAATGGTTTTCACAACCTGCCGGTAACCGTCGATAAGCTGTTGATAATTCATTTTCGGGCGGAAATTCATGGAGCCGTCCATATTATTGCCGCTCATGCGCGCAACCAGTCGGTTTTCCGATTTCATCCGCTGGTAAAGCCGGGTTCCCGAAGGAGCATTTAACAACCCCACCATTGCGGTGACGATGCCGCTGCGCTGGATAAATTCAATCTGCTGTTTAAAAATATTCGGCGGATCGTTGTCGAAACCGATGATAAAGCCGCCGGAGACAATCAGCCCGCGGTGTTGCATTTTTTTGACTGCCTGCAGCATATCGCGGTTCACGTTTTGCGCCTTGCCGCATTCTGCCAGGCTTTCGCTGTTGGGCGTTTCGATGCCAATAAAAGCGGCATTGAAACCGGCATCAACCATCAGCTTCAGCAGTTCCTCATCGTCTGCTAAATTGATGGACGCCTCGGTAATAAAAGTAAACGGATAGCCAAATTTTTGCGACCATTTGATCAGCGCCGGCAAAACCTCGTGCTTCAGTTTGCGCCGGTTCCCGATAAAATTATCGTCAACCACAAACACACTGCCCCGCCAGCCGGAACGGTAAATCGCTTCCAATTCACCCAGAAATTGTTCGGCAGACTTGGTTCGCGGCTTGTGCCCGTTCAGCAAGGTGATACTGCAGAATTCGCAATCGAAGGGACAGCCGCGGGAATATTGAATGCTCATGGATGCATACTTTTTCTGTTCCAGCAGATCCCACCGGGGAACCGGGGTGAGCGACAGATCCGGGAACTGATTCGATTGATAAATCGGCTTCGGATTTCCTTTTTCCAAATCGTTCAGAAACATCGGCAGGGTAATTTCCGCTTCATTCAGCACAAAGTGATCAACGCCGGTAAATTCCTGGTGGTCAGTGGTGCACATGGGACCGCCGGCGACCACCTTTACCCCAAGCCGGTTGCAGCGGGCAATTACTGCTTTCATTGAATCACGGTGCACGTTCATTCCGGTGAGAAACACATAATCCGCCCATATAATATTCCGGTCGCTCAGGGGAGAAACATTCATGTCAATCAGTTTGCTTTCCCAGCTTTCAGGAAGCAAAGCAGCAACAGTAAGCAGTCCCAGGGGCGGTTCGGATGATTTCTTGGAAATAAATTTCAGTGCATTGCGGAAACTCCAAAAAGTGCCTGGTGTTTCGGGATAGACCAACAATACTTTCATTCTATTTTCCTCCAAAAAAATCTATATTTTACTACCAAACAGCAAAAAAATTGCTTTACTTAATATAAGGCATTTGTTCGAAATAAAATGTAAAAGAACTGTAAAACCAGCAGCCAATTGCTATGAAAAAAAGATTGTTTATTTTCCACCCGATATTCGTTTTTATTGTGGCACAAATAGCCTGGCTCTCGCTGGTGGGTTTGTGGATTTACTGGTATGTATCGAATTACATCATTATTAAACAGGTAGGAAAAAGCCTGTCACCGCAGCTTATCTCCAAAGGTACACACGTGGGTGCACTGGTGTGGGGGCTGATCTTGCTGGTGTTGTTGCTTGGCGGGATGTATTTTATTTTTATTTATCTAGCAAAGCAAATTAACATCACCCGGCTTTACGATTCTTTTATTGCGAATATTACCCACGAACTCAAATCGCCACTTTCCTCCATCCAGCTTTACCTGGAGACCCTGCGCAGCCGCAAGGTCCCCGCCGAAAAACAGAAAGAGTTTTTAGAGCTCATGATGAAAGACTCGCAGCGCCTGAAAAACCTGATTGATTCCATCCTGGACATTGCCGCGATTGAGCAGAAAAAAACAACTTACACCTACCGGGTTAGCAAAGTGGAAAATGTGGTCCGGGAAATCGTTGCCGGAGCACGCGAACAGTTCAAGCTTTCCGAAGATGCGCTCATCCTGGAGGGACATGCTTCCTGCCAGTGGGTAGTCGATCGAAACGCCATAAAAACCGTTTTCGATAATTTAATTGATAATGCAATAAAATACACCGCCGGCACGTTTCACCTGATCATACGAATGTCTCACACGAACAAGAAAATAATCGCGGAATTCATCGACCGGGGAATCGGTATTGAACCGGGGAAACGAAAAAAAATATTTCATAAATTTTATCGTATTCCCGGTCGCAACATCCCCAGCATTCAGGGAACCGGTTTGGGGTTGTATATAGTTCGGGAAATTATCAAATCCCACGGTGGTAAAATTTCGGTAATGAGCAACGGTGTGGAGAAGGGGACAACATTCCGGATTGAACTGCCGGTTTACCCTGTAGCAAAGAAACGCTTTGTGAACCGGCTGTTACAAAAAACGAAAAAAGCAGAAGAACAATAAAATGCCGACAGAAGTGAAAAATAATTTAAGCGGAAGTAAAATTCTGCTGGTAGAAGATGAAGAGACCCTGGCGGTGGGGTTGGAATATAATTTATCGGAAGAGGGTTACCGGGTGACCTGGGCAAAAGACGGGCGCCAGGCAATGGAACTGATTGAGCGCCAGACATTTGATTTAATTATTCTGGATATTATGCTGCCCTATTATGACGGATTTGAAATTGCCCAAAAAATAAGAGAGAAATCAGCGCAGCTTCCCATCCTGATTTTAACCGCCCGCAAAGGCGCCGAAGACCGGGTGAAAGGTCTGCTGTTAGGCGCAGACGATTACCTGACCAAACCGTTCCATTTACCGGAACTGTTGCTGCGTGTGAAGGGGATGTTAAAACGGAGAAGCTGGTATAAACCGAAAGCCGGAGAGGAAATCTACCGGTTTGGCAACAATGAAATCAATTTTGCTAATTTATCCTGCCGCAGCGGCAAACAACAATTTCAGCTGACCCCGCACGAGGCAACGGTGCTGAAATATTTAATCGAGCATGAGGGTCAAATCGTCTCCCGGCAAGAATTGCTGGAAAATGTGTGGCACCTGGATTCCAATATAGAAACTCGCACAGTGGATAATTTTATTGCACGCCTGCGAAAATATTTTGAACCAAATCCGGCAAAACCGGTGTTTATTAAAAGCGTTCGCAGCGCCGGGTATATTTTCAACGGGAAAAAGCAGGACTAAATTTGTTCAGGTGCTTTGGTTTTCTACATATCATACAGCGTCTCATCTACGGTCGGTTTTGCTTTCTTTCCGGTAGTACCGGTTTTCCCGGGCAAAATAAACGGTTCCTCCTCCTCTAACAAATCGCCCATCTCTTCTTCAATTTTATCCGGGTCTTCGCCACGTTCCAAACGGCTGAGCGCCTCCTCCATTCCAGCTCCCATTTTCAAACCGGTGGCATCGGAAAGCTTACGCATCAGTTTGGCTGCCTGACGGGGATCCTCCTCATCGATTTTCTCCGCTTCCTTTTCCAGCATTGCCATCGCCTTTTCCATTTTCGCTTCGTCAATAGGCGGCATGTCCTCATCCGCAGCATCTTCTCCCTTTTTACCCGAAAGAATGGCAAAAGCTGAGACTTTACGCTGTAAATACGGATTACCGCACTTGGGACAAACCGGGATTTTTTCGGTGTTCACCACCCGGGAGAAAAATTTATAGATGGTGTTACAGTCTTTGCAGTAGAATTCATAAATCGGCATCTCGGCTCCCCCTGAAATTTTCCGAAATATAGTAATCGACTACCGCATTTTTCAACCGGCAACTTTTTTCATTTCGGGTAAAGCAATTCGCTTTCGCCAGGACGAAGTGCTCCCTCCCCGCTCATCTTCGATTTTTGACCCGTGTTTGCAATTCGGGTTTGCATTCCCCCTTCCCTTTTAAATAAAGAGAAGGGGACAAGGAGATTAATGAGTATTCACGCACTTTCCTGCCGGATTCCCGGTAGCTGAAGCAGGCTTCAGTTTCGATAGAAAGAATCACACTATTCATGAACCAACTGTCCGCCGGTTACCCTGGCAAATCCTGGTGTTTCTTTGCTGCCGGCAGAATAAGTTCAAACACTTTTGCGGCAGGCATCGCCTCGCCGGCTTTCAGTTCATTCGCCGGATCATCGAACACCGGAATCAGCATTAATTGATCTTCCGAATAAAATGCCAGGAAAAGCAGGTTCAGCGCCGGAATGCGCACGGCAGCAAAGGAAGCAATGTCCGCTTTGGTTAAATCGGCGGCTCGCTGTCGGGCAGGGAACAGGCTCTTCGCCAGATTCGCGCTACCAATACCGGTTACCTCCCATTTTTCTTTCCCTTTCTGCAGGTCAACCGCCGCCCGAACTTCTTCGCCGATGAGCAGCGGGTAAATCACCACATCGCCGCCAATTAGCAGGGAAGCCGGGTCGGTTCCCGCTTTATATTCCTGCAATTGATCCAGGCGCACCATAAAAACCTGCAGCGGTTTGCCCGGCATTACTTTATCCTTCTCGTCCAGCGATTTCAACCCCATGGTTTGAAAATTCTTCTCCGTTACCAGTTTGGAATATGTCTCAACCGCTTTTTTTGCCACCGGCTGAATTTCACGAACATTGAGCGCAAATTTTTGCGAAAAGACCAGCGAAAAGACCATCATTATCAAAATCACCGTTTTTATGTAAGTATTCATTATTCACCTCCTTTGTAAGTGACGTCATAGTAGTCATTCCAATGGGTGTACCCCGAGCCGCTTACATAAGCAGAATAAGTGATAAATTTATGGTTGCCGACACAAGGTGACCAGGGATCATTCATTTCTACATAATTAACCCCACTGACCGTTTTATAACCGATGGCAACCATCATGTGCCCACCGCCACCATTCCAATGCCAAGTGAAACAAAAAGGTTTCCCTTCGCAGTATTGACCGCGTGAGATCTGCGAACGCAGATCATCCCAACTGAGCGGCGCATTACTGGTCGTCTTGAAATCGAAATTGTATTTTCCGAATTCGGGCCAACCACTACAAGCGCAGGGATGACCACCGCTGTGGAAGCAATCCGTTTCGGTAGGCGGCGGACAGAGATCGATACCGCAGCAGTCGCTTCTGCCAAACCGGTTATTTGCCTGCACACACTGCGAGACACTGTGCCCCAGATAATCCATCACCATCTGAGCACTGGCAGCCCAACACCACTGGCTGGTTTCCTGAGGATGCAGCGTGACCGCCAGCGACTCGGACGCTTTGGGTTTGCAGACACAATCCAGCATAAAAATGATTACGGCTGCCAATACCATAATTATTGCTATAATTTTTTTTACCATGAGAACCTCCATTAATTTTTGTGATGAAAAGATGAATCAAATAAAACGATGTCGGTTCTTGATTTCTTACTTTCCAACAGGTCCGTTCCAGGTTCGTTGAAAACCATGAATTGCTCAGTTTACGATTCCGGTCAGTAAACGGGTGCGATTTAGGTAATGGTAAAACTTCTTACCAGGATTGCTAACTTACTTGCCGAGTAATAAAGTGAGTTTAACAATTTTCTTCCGGGAACCATTCGGGTTTGTTCGGCGAACTAACACTCAGCCCATGGGAATCACCTCCAATCATTTTATTGCCCGAAACTCAGGGAAAAGCCCGCCGGCTTCCAGCCGCCGGCTGTTTTTTGTAGCAAACCCTGGCTGATTAAAACTGGTTAATTTTTCCAACCTGATTCAATCGACACAAGCTTAGCCTGCCAATATTGCAAAATAAATCGTTAAATGTCCCTGGGCTGATGGGAAGGGGAAAGTGCAGTGGCATCTCAGGTGACAAGTGGAAAACGGTATAATCTGACAAAACCAAATCGTTTCCGCACGCACCGGTAAAGAGAATATTTTTTATATGCCGTAATCTGAAATCAAAACAATATCAGTGTGCTTATCCTTTTGCTATATCGCGCCCGGTAAATATTACACCACTTTTGTGAAAAAAGCAAGTGAAAAATCCAGTAAAACGTATAACATCACTAACGTGGGGG
>MVCZ01000193.1 GCA_002049825.1 Candidatus Zhuqueibacterota bacterium 4484_188 | reverse complement strand
CCAGGGCAAACCAGACCAGCAGGCAAAACAGCAGGTTTTTTACTCCAATTTGCCGGGGAAGCTCGAAAATCTTTTCTGCCCGGTTCCTGATTTTCCGGGTACCATGCAGGTATGCACCACCCCGGATTAAATCCTTATTCCAGGCTGAGGAAGATTGCTTCGTCGTTTCGCTCCTCGTGAGGACCGGAATATACAAAAATCGCTCATTTGCAAAACAGCCCGTGAAAAATGTATTGTTCAACCAATTCATATTTTATTCTCGTTCCAACCTATTATTTCCCATTTAAACCAAAACTGCCTTACCCTCGGAAGCATTCCAACATTACATCCCTCGCCTTTTCCCGCAATCGTCATGGAAACAAGACGTTCTGACGTGTGCAACCCCTCCCACACCCTCCCCTTACCGGTGAGGGCTGGGGTGGGGTAAACAAACCAGGCAAACCTAAATTAAAACTTACTTGCAACATTTCCTGCCTACCTGCGTTGGCAAGCAGGCAACACTCCATTCTTTCTCCTTTCCCCGCCTGTTAAAAAAACGCCCGCACTTCCGCCTGCGCCACATGAATAGTCCGCTCGGCGCCGGCATCCCGCCGCCCGTTGTAATTCACCGTGACCGTCACATGATTACTCATAAAATATTCAAACCGCAAATTCCACAGCAGCGAATTTCCTTCCTTCTTTCCCTTTCCCATTTCGAAGGGAATGGGCAGGTCCAGGGGATTTTCGGTAATTTTTACGTTTAAAAAGCTCAACTGTGCCTGTGCCCTGGCTTTTCCCTTGACTGAATAATTCACCTGGGGTTTAACCTCCAGATAGCGCACACTGAGCGGGTTTTGCGCTGCCCGGTCGCGTTGGAAACCGGCTTCCACCCCCAGGCGGACTTGCCAGGCGTACACCGGGCGGTAATTGTAGCGCACCACCCCAATCCGGCTGTTCACGTCCCGGTTGCGCGAGGGAATGGCACTGACCGAGCGAAAATTCAGCGCCTGCTTGTATTCCAGTTCCTGTGTCAGTTTTCTTTTCAGCAGACTTTGCCGCCAGCTTACCGAACGGTCCCAGGTGCGGTTGGTTTCGTTAAATCCGGCATCGATAAACTGGTTGGAAAGGTTGTCCCGGTAGCGGCTGCGCAGGGTAATTCCGAAATTCGGATTCCGTTCAAATAAAAATATGTCCTGGTTAATGGTGTAACGTCCGCGAAGGGTGGTCGCCGGCGTATGATATTTTTTCAGATTCAAAATATACAATTGCCAGATGTTCTGCTCCCGGCT
The DNA here is from genome assembly GCA_002049825.1 of Candidatus Zhuqueibacterota bacterium 4484_188. Taxonomy (GTDB): domain Bacteria; phylum Calditrichota; class Calditrichia; order RBG-13-44-9; family RBG-13-44-9; genus 4484-188. Next base: position 6,362 of record MVCZ01000193.1, on the reverse strand, counting down.
TTTTTCATCCAGTTTCAGGAAGGTAAACGTGGAAATGTTTTTTAATATTTTTTTCAAGCCCTTCGGTTTCTTTTTTTGAATCCGCGGACGGTAGCGAAGCTGCCAACTGGCTTCGATATTGGTTACCGATTCAAATTTACCGGTGGGCAGAATAATCAGCAGGAAATTTCCCTGCGGGTCGGGCACATATTCCTGCAGCGTTTCATCGAAGCGGTAGTTGCCGCGATTTTCGTCCACCTCCAGGAACACTTTTTCCTGCAGGGCAGACAGTTCGCTGGCAATTTTGTAATTCCAGCGGCTGTCGATGGTGCGGCGCTCGTTGCGGTACTGCAGTTCCAGATTGCCCAGGTGGCTCTGCCGGTCATTCCAACTGGTGTCCTGGAATTGCGGGTCCGGCTGGTACTTCATCATGCTGTCTGCCGGCAACTGCTCGAAGAACGGTTCATAATCTTTTTTTCGGTAAACCACCGAGAAACGTCCCTGCCAGCGTTTTGAACTGAGAATCGAAAAACTTACCCGGTGCGTTGCCGAAGTGGACAATTTTAACCGCTTTTCGAATTGTCCCGGGTTGTACAGAAAATCCTCCCGGATGCGGCTCACCAGGTTCCAGTTCATTCCCAGGAAAGCGTGCATTTTTACTCCTACCGCCCGATTCAAGAAACTGAAACCGGTAAGGGAGGAATCGGCATTTTTTAGCTGCCGGTCCTCAGCGCGGAAATCGATGTAGGGCAACAGTTTCCAGAAGACCCGCCCTAACCTAGCACCGGCACGCCGCCAGTCGCTGCGTTCCCGGAAAGTCTCGCTATGAACCGTCTCACCGAATATTTCGCCTTTCACAATGTTCGAATCGGGCAACGAAAGAACCGCTTTCCCACGCTGCGAAGAAATAGAAGAACCGCGCCGAATGAAACCGCCATCCAGGGAAAACATCATAAATCGCTTCGGCTGAAACTGTAGGTTGGATTCCAGGCGATTTTCCATGGTTTGCAATTCAGCAGTCGCCAGATTCCATTTGTGGTTAAATTCCGGGCGAAATTCCCGGTCCAGCGGCGAAAATTGATTGGTGCGCTGGTTCCATTTCATCTGCCAGTTTACCCGACCAATCGATTTGCCCAACAGACGGGTTGCTTTGTTGCTGTAAGCTGCGCCCAGAGAAACCGCCTGCCCTAAGTTGTCCCGGTCGTCCAGGGAGGAAAACACGTTGCGGTCTAACTGCGAGACCGCCGCCTCGCCCTGCACGCTGAAATTCTTTCCCAGCCGGTAGGAGAGGTTTAATAGCTTCCATTGCCGCGCCCCACACCGGTAAACCGGACGATGTAGTTTCCCTTGTTCAGCCCCACATATTTGAAATAGCTTTTCCCGTTTTCCGTCACCAATTCATAATTTCCGGCGCCCGGCTCCACTTCCCGGGCGCCGCTGACCGCTGCCTTCAGCGGGTCGTCACCGGCGGTTGTTAGCGCCCTTTTTTCTTCCTCGGTTAACGGTGCGCTGTCTTCCAACAGGTTCCTGGTGTCGTCCCATTCCCGGAAAAAACGCACATCGTAGTTGAATCCCGGGCGCAGGGTTTGACGGGAACCGGAAACACCTACAAAATTCTTTCCGTATCGTTGAAAGTTGTTGGCGTACTCAAAATCCACCTCAATTCGGTCTTCGCTGGTAATTAGCCGATTGTTGGCAAAAGTAAGCTGTGCCAAACTGTAATCGATGATGTAATCATTATTTTCGCCCCGCACCTGGGGTTGCCCGTTGACATACACCTTCTCCGTTCCCGCCAGCACGATAATTTCCCGCTCGCCGTTCTTGCCCAGCAGTTGGTAGGGTCCCTGGTTGCCCTCCTGACCGAGGAACTGGTTGGTATGAAACGTTCCCCGCGATGTGGCGTAGGTAACCTGCTGGTGATAGGCGCCAAAATCGCCGTAGGCGCTGATGCCCTGCAGCTTTCGCTTCAGGTTTCCATACTGGGAATTTTGATATTGCAGGTTAAAATCGCCCAGCGTGCCGCCCAGGTAGGGACTCTTGATTTTAACAAACACTTTGTCCACCTCGCGCAGCGTCTGGGTATTGCCTTCCGGCTGGATTGGCGTGTTCTCGTCGGTCAGCGCGGCAACCACCTGAACATTCGGTGTAATGTTGCCGGACAATTGCAGATTCAAACCGGAGTTCAGGGTTAAATCCTGGTTACTGCCAATTTCGATGCCGCGCACAATGCTGCCGCTGCGCTGCAGGTTACCGCTGAAACTGTCGAGTTCATCAAACAGTCGGGTGCGCACCAGTCCGGTCATCCGGGCTGAGTCGCTGGAATCAGTCGTAGCAAGTTTCTGCAGTTCACGGTGGGAATATTCAGGAACAAGCGGAAAAGGATATTTCCGGTAAACAATGGTCAGGCTGTCCCCCTTGCGAAGCGGTGGTTTAAAAGAAACGCCCCCCTGCAGCGGGTACACCCGGTAGTGAACCCCGCGAAACAGCTTGAACTTGTTACGGTAAATTTTCTCGGAGCGGGGAATGAGAAACGGGTGGGGCAGCCGCAGCGAATCGGTCAGCGAATCAATTTGGACGCTGAACGTGTCCGGAGGAACATCCAGGAACAACCGGGTATTTGGGTTCTCCTGCGCAATGGCGCAATGGTGCACAAACAGGAGGAGGAAGATTACCGGTAAAATATTTTTGTAGGCTGCTGAATGATTCACTTGGTTTAATTAATTCTCCACTTAATCCGGTAACGATTGTCCCGATACTTCCTCCTTTTTGTTAAATTAAAATAAAAAGATTTATGGGTTAATGAAACGGAAATTTTTGTGGACTGGTTCTTATAAAAAAGGAAATTACACAACCGCAACAAAGACAGAATTACAGGATAAACAGGATTCTGTTATACATTCCGTAGTCCTAATTGTACCCGTTGTGCTAATTATTTTGAAAAACCGTTTCCCATCGGGATCACTATGTGAAAAACGGTTATTGAGTAATGAATTTGGGTGTGTCCACCCGGATGAATCCGGGTGCTAACTCAACCTTGTTTTGAGACAACACCTTGCTTCAGCAAGGTGAATAGATTCCAAACCGTCCCGGGATAATTTCGCCAAAAATCCGGCTAACTGGTGACTATTTTTACACACAATCACCCCACAAGGTGTTTACTGGTGGGAAGTTCAACAGTTGTCTGGTGAAGTTTCCAACCTTCTCTTTCGGCGCTTTTTGTTCGATTTGCCCTAACAGCCAACAGGATATAAAATTACAACGAATCATTTCCTCCGCAATCCCGGTGGCACTTCATTTGCTAAAATTATTGCAGTGATTAAAATTACTCAGGGATGAACATAAATTCAGGGAAGAATTTATTATGATGCACTCATAAATTCAGGGAAGAATTTATTATGATGCACTCCGGATTATATTTTTTGGACCAAGTATTTTCAAAAGCCGCTTGCCGGTTTTTATTCGGTAAGATTTTTGCCCTCTTTATCATGGTCGGATTTTTGTTCCTGGCCAGTTGTTCTTTTGACGAGCCGGTACTCCCCACCTGGACGGTGAATGTAAACGTGCCGCTATCCGGGGAAGTCTTCCGGCTGGGAGAAGAATTAATCAATGATTCGACCATAACAGCCCAGGGCGCGGATTCCCTGCTTTTCCTCTCATTAGAAGGGAATCTCGATACCATGGAACTCTCTGCTACCGACTTTGCCACCGGAGAACTGGACACCACCCACAATTTCACGTTGGGTGATATCAGTTTGGATTCGCTGAACATACTAAGCACTGGCCCGGTTTCGCTGGGAACTATTTTCCCCGATTTGCGCAACCTGATTATTCCCGGTTTTGACCTTCCGGTTACCATTCCGGACACTACCCTGTATCCCCCGCCGGAACCTCTGGAAACACAAGACTTCGTAGGACTGAAAATCAAAAGCGGCACACTGCGAATTAAATTCCGTAACAACCTGCCCCTGCCGCTTGGTCCCAACAACGATTACCCGAATGGAATTACCGTCACCGTCCGCGACAGCACCCAACAACAGGTGATTCAATTGACTTTTAATGAGATCGTGTACCCGGGACAACAAATCGAGCGGGTCAGTACTATTGGCGGCAGCAACGGATGGATTTACTCGCCACTGGACTATCGATCGGGGTCGTATCCGTTTGAATTTCCAAAACAATACTGAGCTGAATACCAAAATCGTATTCACGCTTCCCAATTTCACTACCGTCCGGAACAAAATTTTTACCGACAGTATTCAGATCGATCAAAACAGCTCATTGACTCACGAGATTGTTCTGGACAATATGCATATCGGTCCACCCATCGAACCGGCTGGTTTTATTGACAGCATGAAAATTAATTACACTGCTACAACCGAAAAGTCAAACGGAAATATCCATATCCGCTCCACAGATAACGTGCTTGTCCACATTAACGTGGACTCAATTTATTTTAAATCGTTCACCGGATTTATTTCACCGGATACATTTCAAATTGAACCGTTCGAAGAAGACAGTCTGGTGGACTACAACAATATTTCACCAAACATCCGTCTAACCGATGTGAACCTGGACCTATCCATTGCCAACGAGGTGTACATCGAAAACATGTTTGTCGATTTGGATATCACCGGTTACTCGAGAAATGAGAGTGGTTTGGTCACCGATTCCGCCAGCATTTCCATTCGTGACCAGCAAATCAACCCCGGTCTGCCGGGAAATCCCGTAACTTCCTACATCTCACTTTCCGGTCAGCAGGTTGCCGATTTTTTGAATATTCTTCCCACCTGTCTGAAGAGTTCAGGTAAAATCAAGACTTCGGGAAATGTGGAAATCTCCCGGAAAAGCCGGTTCAGCGGCGGATACAAATTCACAGTGCCTATGCGTTTCCGCATCGAGGGTGACGCCGTGCTGGACGGAAATGTTGAAATACTCCGGGAGAAGGACATCGACAAAAAATTGCGCAACGCTGCTGATAAAAACCTGGAAGAAGCCAGCCTGACTCTGAAACTGAAAAACGGAACCCCGCTGGGCGGCAGCCTGATGCTCATTGTCAGCGGCGACTCCGCTCACCAGGACATTTACGACATCGACCACCTGAACCCGGAACTGGAATTCGTAAAGCAAATAAACATTCAGCCGGCGCCAACCGACCCGCAAACCGGTTTTGTCAGTCAGCCACTGGTAAATGAAATTACCCTCTCGCTAAATCACGATGAAATCCGGTTATTCAAAAAGCCGCCGCTGCGGGTAGGGTACCGCATTCGCATTGCCGGAACCGGCGGTACGGTAGCACTCCGTTCCAGTGATTTTATCGAGGTGAGTGGTTTAGCCAGTGTCATTATTAACATAAACAATGATTAAAAACCAAAAGGATTTGGTACGATGAACAGCATAAAATTTCTACTTATCTTTGCCCTGATTTTACTATTTGTCCGGAGCGCTAACGCCCAGCAGGTTATTGATGCGCGCAGCGCCGGCATGGCATTCAGCAACTCTGCGGACACCCGGGGACTTGCGCAAGTGGGACTTAACCCGGCAACCCTGGCGCTGCACAATAAATATACTTTCGAGATGAACCTTGCTTCATTTAACCTCAGCATATTCAGCAACGGTTTGTCAAAAGGCATTTATGACCAATATTTTACCAAAGGCGTGACACTAAACAACGACGACAAGGAACACATCCTGAATTCGATTCCGGGCACTGGGTTTGCCGGCACTCTCTCCGCAAAGATGAAAGCCCTGGCATTCTACATCCCCAATTTCAGCATGGCGCTCAGCGGCGTGGGCAGCGGTAACATTCAACTGCCCCGTGAAATAATGGAACTTGCCTTGTATGGCAACTCGGACTTAGACCGCAGCTACGATTTCTCCAATCTCTCGGGAAGCGCCTGGGCAGGTGCGGCAGCTTCGGTCAGCCTGTCACATCGCTTTCGCCTCAGCAAGCGCAGCTATTTCGACTACGTTGCCCTGGGGATCACCGGTAAATATTTTAGCGGTTTAGCCTATTTCGAAATTATAGATTCCAGGGGAAAATTCCAGAACGTGGGGTTTGAACACGACTCTATGCAGTTAGACGGCATGATTATGGCACGCACTGCCCGGGGCGGAAACGGCAAAGGATTTGACTTCGGGGCGGTTTTACACACCCGCAGCCAATGGACATTCGGCTTTGCCGTTCTGAATATGATTGGTTCGATTAACTGGAATGGTCAGACCGAAATGCGGGAGTTCTCGGTGGAATCGGACAGTCTTTCCGTTTCCTCAGGAGGAATAAGTGAAGACATGATTATTGACCGGGACACCAGCTACGCCATCGGCAGTTTTTCCACCCGCTTGCCGGCAGTAATCGATTTCGGCGTTGCGTACCGCGGTTGGAA
>MVCZ01000192.1 GCA_002049825.1 Candidatus Zhuqueibacterota bacterium 4484_188 | reverse complement strand
GTGCAGCCTTCACAGATCAATGCTGAAGGGGAATTGGCTGCGGTTAAAACCAGCGACTATCTGACTATATATGATGCTGCAACCAATTCCGTTCACACAGAATCGTACTCATACTATCTGGGCCCTTCGCTGGGCGCCCATTTTTCAGGCTTACAGTACGATGACCCATCAATGGTATGAGTTTACCATACCGGATGGGTTTAGCAGTTGGGCTGCCAGCAATTATTTGGGACGATGTGAATCCCTTGTGGGCAATGATGAATTTTATGCTTTTAATGGTTTTAACGGAAACCTGGTTATGCTGCAAGCGGCAGGAAACCCGGTCAGCGGAGTGAATACCAAAATGGGTGCAAAAACTATACTTGTTGTACGGGATAGTGTCATTTATGCTTTCGACCCGGGAGCGGTAACGAAAATTCAACCGAAAGGAGGGCCTGAGGTCTCCCGACAGTTTTTGTTGCATCAAAACTATCCAAACCCCTTTAATCCGGAAACGACCATCCGTTTTGACATTCCCCTCCTTGGAGGGGTTAGGTATTTGTATCAAATAAAAGCAGGAGAGTATGTGCAAACCCGAAAAATGGTTTTAATGCGTTAGTTCTTGTGGTTGGATATAGGGCGAGTCATCAGACTCGCCCCACTGGTAACAAAGGGTAATTCCATGAATCAGCCTATACACTTCTTTTACATTTTTGGTGAAGAAATATTATTATATTGATTTTGTTCTATAAAAACAGATAAATTTGTTTTATCCTGACTTTTTTACAGGAAATTGTAATTAGAAATTAGAAGATTATGTAATACCGGAAATAGAAAGCATGTCTGAACAAAAAAACACAAATGAAAAATCGCTTATAAAAATTTAATCCAATCCCTTTCCGAGTACCGCCGTCCGCAAAAGCGCAAAGCGGTTTGGCAAAGTCTTAAATCCCTTCATTTACGGCTTTGGGACAAAAAACAGCAGCAAATGGTAAGCCTTTCTGCCTGTGATTGCAGACTACTACGAAATAGATTATTAATTTGAGCGGGGCAATAACTGGTCTAACTGGCGAGTGTTCTTTTCGTTCGTTAATAACATCTTAACTTTGAGACGATTCCTCTGTGATTTTCCCTGGGAAATATCGGGATTTTATTCACCGTTCATCTGTAACATCATTCCCGGTGAAAACTCATTCACTTGAAATATTTGTTCCCCAGTGTTATATTATAAAAAAATATCAGCGAGGATAAATCTGGTGATCTATGATATGACGGGCAGAAAAGTAAAGACGCTGCTAAATGGGAATGTGACGACCGGTTCTTACCAGGTGCAATGGCGCGAAATGAATGAAAACGGACAACCGGTTGCCAGCGGGGAATATATTTGTCGGCTTACGCTGGGCAATGATGTTGTGTATACTCATAAAATGTTGCTCATTCGGTAACGGTTTGTTATCCCCGGTTTGCGTCTTTGGGCGGCAAAATTTAGTCTTTGCGAAACGGAGAATGTCACAATCGCTATTAAAACTGTTAGATATTTCTTGAAAAAGGCAATTGACCTGTTTACCCGGTTTTTGTTTCGGGATAATATCTGACCACTTTCTTCGTTGGTTTCGGCGGAGACATCGCTTCGTTTCGATCATATTACCCCGGAACAGGGGCTTTCCCAATCAACCGTATTCAGTATTGCGCAGGACGAAATCGGTTTCATGTGGTTTGCCACTGCGGACGGGTTGAACAAGTACGATGGCTATACCTTTAACGTTTACCGGCCCGACCCGCTTGATTCCACCAGTATTTCGGAACTGGGTATTCGCAAAATTTTGAAAGACCGGGAGGGAAATCTGTGGGTGGTAACCCTGGGCGGTAAAGTAGACCGGTACCTGCCGGAGTTGGATTGCTTTGCCCACTACCAGTTACCAACCGAGCCGTCTCAGGCGCAGCGTGCGCTCAGGGTTATTGCGATGACCCAAGATACCGAGGGGAAGCTTTGGTTGGGAACCACGAGCGGTAGCTTGTTCTACTACGACAAACAAAACGATTCATTTATCCGGCAATCGATTGAAGCACAAAAACCGGGCAAAATGCACCTGCAGTGCTTGGTAGCAGATTCGGGCGGAGTGCTCTGGCTGGGCACCTGGGAAGGACTTTTGAGGTATGACCCTATTTCCGGCACAATGAAGCGATTTGTCCATGATGAGAAAACCGCCGGATCCCTGGGTGGAAACCTGGTGTTCGATTTGGCGCTGGATCAGAGATGGAATCTCTGGATTGCCACCGCGGATGGTGGCGTGAGCCTCTTTGCCCGGGGCAGTGATTCTTTCGAGGTATTTGCGCACAATTCACAGAATCCTTCGAGCCTGAGCAGTAACCGGGTAATGTGCGTTTTTGCTGATAATCTTTCGCGGATTTGGGTTGGCACAGTGGATGCCGGGTTGAATTTGTTCGATCCGGACACCCGCGGCTTTCACCATTACCAACATCATACCGGTCAATCAAATTCATTGGGAAGCGGAGCAGTAATTTCCATTTTCCAGGATAGTAACGATGGGTTGTGGTTTGGCACTTCCAGCAGCGGTGTGAACCGAATTGATCCGCACCGTCAAAGCTTTCAGAATATTAGCCATCAGTCCGGAAATCCTGCAAGTCTTAGCCACAATACCGTGCTGACAGTTCTGGAAGACCGGGCGGGCGGTTTGTGGGTGGGAACCGATGGCGGCGGATTGAATTACCGCCCCGCCGGCAGTGAGCGGTTTCGGCATTTTTTTCAGAATCCGGGCGAATTTGGCAGCAATTCTATTACTGCCTTGTACCAGGACAGCCGGGGGCTTATCTGGATTGGTACCGATCCGGGAGAGAAAAAAGCTGTCGGAGCCATATTAACCTGTGATCCAAAAACACTTGTTTTCCGTCCGTTTACCAAAGCTCAACCGAAGCTCGGTGGCGTGGTCGCTTTTTACCAGGATCATCTGGGAGATTTGTGGATTGGCACCATTGCTGATGGGTTAAGATGTTATCATCCCCAAACCGGAAAGGTAGATGTTTTTAAGCACCAGAGGATGGACTCCACCAGCATAAGTAGTAATTCTATTTTTTCGATTGTGGAAGATATGTTGGGAAATATGTGGTTTGGAACGGTTAACGCGGGGGTGAATTGCTGGAATCGGAAAACTACGAAGTTTAAGCGGTACGGGGTGGAATCCGCGGGACCGGACCGCCTGAGCAACAATACCGTTTGGTGTTTGTACGCCGATGAAAAAGGGGATGTTTGGATGGGAACCTGGGGTGGTGGATTAAATGTTTTTCGGAGAGACAGAGAGATATTTCAGCATTTTACCACAAAAAACGGGTTACCCAGCAATGTGGTCAACAATATTCTGCCTGATTCGTCCGGGAATTTATGGTTGGGCACCAACCATGGAATTTGCCGGTTTAATCCGCAAACACTAACGACACGGAACTATGACTATTCCGTTGGGTTGCAGGAACCATGGAATTTGCCGGTTTAATCCGCAAACACTAACGACACGGAACTATGACTATTCCGTTGGGTTGCAGGGCAACGAATTTAATCCCGGCGCAGCATGTGCGGGAAAGGACGGAACACTCTATTTCGGATAACGATGTTTCATCCCGGTTGGATTCGGGACAACCATCATATTCCGCCGGTAGTGCTCACCGATTTCAGGATTTTTGATAAACCGCTTTCGGTGGGTCAATCACTCGGTTTTGTTCGGGAAATTACCCTGTCCTATCGGCAGAATTTTTTTTCATTCGGATTTGCGGCTTTGGATTACACTGCACCGCAGAAAAATCAATACAAATATATGCTGGAAGGAATTGATCCCGATTGGGTGCGGGCGGGGAACCGCCGCTATGCCAGTTACACCAATATCTCTCCCGGTGAGTATGTTTTCAAAGTAATGGGTTCCAATAACGATGGGGTTTGGAATAATCAAGCGGCTCTCCCGGTGAGTATGTTTTCAAAGTAATGGGTTCCAATAACGATGGGGTTTGGAATAATCAAGCGGCAAGCATAATTATCCGCATCACGCCGCCTTTCTGGCAAACCTGGTGGTTTCGGTTGCTGATGGTGACTACCGGTTAAACAAATTGCTGGCGGTAGAACGCACCCGTATCCGTATTGCCCGCGACCTTCACGATGATATCAGCGGCACGCTTACCGGAATCGTCTATTTTTCCGATGCCCTTGGCAAGGAAGTGGGAAACCGGAAAACCCCGGCGATTGAAAAATTGCTTTCTCTGATCCACGAAAGCAGTGCCAATGTGCAGGACTCGATGAGCGATATTATCTGGTCGATAAATCCGGAGAATGATAAATGGGAACACCTTTTGCCCAAATTGCGCCGGTTTGTATCGGATATCTGTGAGAGCAAAGGCATTCATTACGATATAGAAATTCCCGAACTGATTGAAAGCAGGAATCTGGATATGGAGCGGAGGCGGAATTTCTGGTTGATTTTCAAGGAAATAGTGACCAACGCGGTGCGGCACTCCGAATGCAATTAACCACCGGGATAGGGAAGGGAACCCGGTGGGAGGTTTCGATACCGCTATAAAAAGATTTATAAAAACCACCACCCCAAAACCCCCTCCTTGCTAAGGAGAGGGCGAGGGGGAGGTTGAAATTTGGTTATCCAACATGAAAAAATTATCCGAAAGAACCGACTTCATCCATGTGTTAATCATCGAAGACAATAAATACATCCGCAGCGGCTGGGAGTTGGCGTTGCAGAGTGAAGATGATTTTGTAATTACCCTTTGTTCCGGAGCGGTTGGCTATTTACTGAAGAAAGTCTCCCCGCCGGATTTGATTAAGGCTTTGCGGGAAGCGTACCACGGCGGTTCGCCCATGACACCCACCGTTGCCCGCAAAGTAATTGCTTCCTTCCAAAAAAAGCCGCTGAAATCCTTTACCGGTGAGAAAGTAACCCTGAGCGAACGGGAAGAGCAAATCCTTACCCTGATGGCACAGGGGAAATCCTACAATACTATTGCCGACGAGGTCTGTTTATCATTAAATGGCGTGTATTACCACATCCGGCATATTTATGAAAAGCTGCAGGTGCATTCCCGCGGCGAAGCCGTTGCCGAAGGGTTAAAAAAACGCTTGATTCCGCCGCCGCGGTGATTTTTTTAGATGCTCATCACTTACACAAAGCAAGAAAAATTTGTCCTGGTTAGTATAACCTCACTTACGGGTGGGCAATACTGTCATTCACGCCTGTCTGCCGGCGGAGCCAGGCAGGCATGTATTTGGCGGCCTGCCTGCTGCAGGCAGGGAATCCACTATATTGCATAATTAGATTCCCGATAATCCCGGAAAGCCGGGACGGGTATGACATTCTATGAAAGTTCAACCCGTCAGTAAAGTTATACCCTAGTTAACCACTGAAATTAATCCACTTCCAACAGAAACAAGTTGCTTTCCTATAATTTCACCTATAAATTAATAACACATAATATGTGCAAATATTACAGGAGTGTAAAATGCCCAACGTAACTATCTCATTTGATGAAAAGCTATTGGCAAGAGCACGGCGGTATGCACGTAAACATAACCTGTCATTAAATGCTTTGTTGCGGAAATTGTTGAAGGAGACCGTTGAACCTGAAACAAACGATTGGTTAGAGCAGTGCTTTTCTCTGATGGATCAGGCAATGGGCAACTCCCGGGGACAGAAATGGAAACGGGAAGAACTCTATGAGCGTTAAGATTTTTCTTGATACCAATCTGTTGGTGTATAGTATGGATCAAAATGATCCCCGGAAAAAAGAACAGTCCCGTGAGGTTTTAAGAACAATTCGGGATGAGTATCGGGGTGTAATTTCAACACAGGTGATGCAGGAATTTTATGTGGCTGCGACCCGTAAATTGGGTGTTGATCCTTTGTTGGCTAAGAATATCATCCAACAATTTGAAAACTTCGAAGTAGTTATCATCTCCCCAGAAATTATCTATGAAGCAATTGATTGCAGCATGATTTCCCAATTATCATTCTGGGATGCCCTGATCATTGTTTCTGCTGAACGTGCTAAATGCCGTGAGATCTGGACGGAAGATTTAAATCACGGACAAATCATTCGGGGCGTTAAAGTGGTAAATCCACTCAGTTAGAATTGCTTTTCCGGTTTATAATATAACAAAAACGCTAGTGTATTAAGAACTGGCAAGTGGCTAAAATGGCAGGGCATTTTCAATTTCTGATAAAACCGGAAACGTTTTTTCCAACCCGTCTCCCTCCCCTTTAATCTTTAATCTTTAATATTTTTTCCTCTTTCCATTGCACTTGAGCTTGAATCCGCTCTCAAAAACTACAGATGTACGTAGTGCCTTACCCACCATCCACACTGTACAATATTCCCGGATGAAAAGAAAACCGGCGGAATCGTGAAATGAATACGGAAAAAGTCTATCCTATTCGTGTGGTGATTATTGAAGACAACCGTTTTGTCCGGAAAGGTATGGAAATTATGCTACAGAATGAACCGGATTTCGAACTAATCGGGACATTCCCCAATTGTGAAGATGCCTTCAACGCTACAGGGATTGGCAAAGCGGATATTGTGCTGATGGATAACCGCCTCCCGGGGATGTCGGGAATAGAAGGTATCACATATCTGCGGGAGAATTACCCGCGGGCATCGGTTCTAATCTGCACCGCTTACGAAGACGATGAAAACGTGTTTAAAGCGATTGCCGCCGGCGCGGTTGGCTTTGTGGCGAAAAAAGTGTCCCCGGCGCAATTGCTGACGGCACTGCGCAACGTGGCAGAGGGCGGATCCCCGATGACGCCCCATGTTGCCCGGCGTCTGCTGAATTTTTTCCGCACAGTCCGGCAACGTCCCGGGGAAATAAAATTAAGTGAGTTTGAACACACTGTGCTGGTGTGGCTCTCTCGTGGAGAATCATACAACACAGTCGCGGCTGAATTATCCGTCTCCGAAACAGCGATTTTAAGGCGAATCCGTAAAATCTATCAAAAACTTAACGGAAGTTTAAACAAAATTTAAGGAGTTTGTCATGAGTGCGCCAAGCAAAGCTAATATAAGCAAGCCGGACAATCCGGCAGAAGTTTAAACAAAATTTAAGGAGTTTGTCATGAGTGCGCCAAGCAAAGCTAATATAAGCAAGCCGGACAATCCGGCACGTGTAGCGTCTAACCACCGGCACGGAACTGAACCATGCGTGTGAGGAGGTAACGAATCATGCGAAGCCATGGTAAGGGCAGTTTGTCAGCCACAACGTCTGCCTGTGCGTGTTTGCACGCAGACAGGCAA
>MVCZ01000191.1 GCA_002049825.1 Candidatus Zhuqueibacterota bacterium 4484_188 | reverse complement strand
AAAAAACACAAGCAGTAATTTTTCACCACAAATCGTCACGGTTACATTATCTTTGTGCAAGCCATTCACACATTAGAAAAGCTCCCTCTACCAATCTACCCATCAAAACATCCAGGGAAAAGTTATCCCGCCAAATTTGCCAACAGCTTAACTCCGCGCCCGGAACTATTTTAGTTTCAAAACCAATATACTTCTGTGGAAAAATTTACTATATTTTTTGCCCGATTTACCGATGACAATATGTAATGTAAAAAGATTTCAATGAGCAATTATCAAGAGGGATGAAAATGGGAAAGAAGAGAATCGGCATTTTAACCGGCGGCGGCGACTGCCCTGGTCTCAATGCGGTAATCCGCGGGGTTACCAAAACGGCAATTAACAAATACGGCATGGAAGTGATTGGTTTTCACGATGGATTCGAAGGATTGATTGAAAACCGTTTTACTTTTTTAACTTTCGAAAAAGTGTCCGGCATTCTCACCCAGGGCGGCACTATCCTGGGAGCAAGCAATAAAGCCAATCCGTTTGAGCACATTGTCCTGGAGAACGGAAAAACGGTAACCATAGATGTTTCCGATCAATGCATGGAACTCTACCAGGATTTGGGATTGGATGCGCTGATTGCAGTGGGCGGCGACGGCACGATGACCATCGCCGGCATGTTAGCGGAAAAAGGTGCCCGTATTGTGGGCGTTCCCAAGACCATCGATAAAGATTTAATGGAAACCGACACCACTTTCGGTTTCGATACCGCCCGCCAGGTTGCCACCGAGGCGATTGACCGCCTGCACAGTACCGCACAGTCTCATCACCGGGTGATGATTGTCGAAGTAATGGGCAGAAACGCCGGCTGGTTAGCCCTGGAATCCGGTGTTGCCGGCGGCGGGGATATCATATTAATCCCGGAACTGCCCTACCAGATGAAAGAGGTTTACCGGGTGGTGCGCCAACGCAGCCGTTTCGGTAAAGGCGGCGAACAAGTGGTAAAGAAAATCGTGGAAGACAGTCCGGAACGGGTTCGCCTGGGTGGAATCAGCCACCGGATTTCGCACCAAATAGAGGAAGCCACCGGGATTGAATCCCGGGTGACCATTTTGGGGCACCTGCAGCGCGGCGGCACACCCACACCATTAGACCGCCTGCTGGCAACCCGTTTTGCCGTGAAAGCGATGGAGTTGGTTGTCTCGCAGGAAAGGAAATGAAATTGTACCGGTGCCGATTGAAAATGTAATGGGAAAACAGAAACTGGTTCCGAAAGATTCACCGCTTATCCGGGCAGCGCTTTCGGTGGGTACTAGTTTTGGGGTAAAAATGGTTTAAATATCCGCGGACCAGCGAATAGTGATTGTTCGCTGACCGCAGAAGCAACCTGTCCCCGTGGAAACTCCTGTTTGCGATTCACCATCCGGAAATTGTCTAAGGCGTTCCTCACCGACAGGTCTGTCCTGAGCCTGCCGAAGGGGATCGGCTCATATAGTAAAACTTTTTATTCGTATGTTTTGTGGGCGAACGTATTATTTGAATGCACACTTTCTGCTCACAACCGGCGGGCAATCAAGAGCGTAATATCATCTGCCTGGGGTTCGCTTTCCGCGTAGTTTTCCAATTCCGCAACAATTTTCTCTGCCAGCGCTTTGGAGGCTAAATTTTTACCGGCGTGTATCAACTCTTTTAATCGCTCTTCCCCGAATTCCTCCTGGGCGGGGTTCATGGCTTCGTTCACTCCGTCTGTGTAACAAACCAACAAGTCATCCGGCTCAAAAGCAATGTTCCCCATTTCATAGGTAAAATTGGGTATCATTCCCAAAATAATACCGCCGGTGCTCAATAGCTCCATTTCTCCGTTTCCCCTGAAAACAAACGGCGGATTGTGCCCGGCATTGACATAATTCAGTTGATGCTTCCCGGTATCGAGAATCGCAACGAAAAAGGTAATATATTTATCAATGTCGGTATTCTGGTAAATTAAATTATTTAGCTTGGCACACACCCGGTCCAGCGGCACATCTTCGGCGATAATGGTGCGCAGCCCAGCTTGTAGATTTGCCATCAAAAGCGAAGCGGGCACGCTTTTGCCGGAAACATCACCGATTGCCAGGCACACCCGCTGTTCCGACACCGGGATCACATCGAAATAATCCCCACCCACTTCCTTGCTGGATATGTTGAGTCCCCAAACATCGTAATGCTCGATCTGCGGGATTTCCCGGGGCAGCAGTTTCTTTTGAATGGTTTTTGCCACCTGCAATTCCTGTTCGATTCGTTGCTTTTCCAACGTTTCCTGGAAAAGCCGGGCATTCTCCAGCGACACCACTGCCTGGCTGACCAGGGTGGTTAAAAATTCCAGGTCAACCGGAGTAAACGGTTCCTTATTTATTTTTTCACCGAGCAGGATAAAACCGATGACTTTACTTTGATGGCGCATGGGGATAAATACGCAGGCTCCCATCTTCAATAATTTTTTACGCAATTTTACGGTAGAGAATTCACTCACCAGCATGGCACTCTCAATGCGATTGCATTTCAGCAAATCCTCCATGACCGTCTCCACAGATTCCCCGCTAAACCCTTTACAATCCAAGCGCGGGATCCCACTATTCTCTCTGAGAACAATACAATATTTATTTACCAGCATTTGCCCCATCAGGGCGTAGGTGAGCAGTTTCTCGATTTTCTGGCTGTCCAGGGTTGCCGACAATCCCTGGGCAATGTCGAACAAAGTTTTAAGCTGCTGGATACGGGCATCGAGCTGCAGATTTACCCCTTGCCCAGAACCGGCTCAAAAGCACGGGATTTTCGTAATAAAACAACGCCCCGGGAAAGCATCAGCCGTCCCATGGGAATCAGCAGAATGTTGTTCAGAACCGTATGCAGTTCAATCGAAGCGTTTAATATCTGGCTGATCTCGAAAAGAGAGGACAGCTCGACCAACCGTTCATTGATCTGTTTTACGTTTTCAACCTGGTATTTATCGGATAGATAATCTAAAAGTCCGGGCATGATTTTCTGTTCGGTTTAGCTGGTTAATTTGTTTTGAATATCTGTTTATATTTGGCAAAATGATGAAAAGGATTTCAAAACGGTTTTCACTGTTTATAATTCTTTCGGATTTCGTAACGGCTTACTTTGCCGACTAACGATTTCTTTAGTGAATTTTAATTATTTTGCCGATAATTTTTTGCCAAAACACTCAAACTTCCGCTTAGGGAGATTTTTGGATATATGATAAATCCCAAATGATTATTTTTTACAACTCAATCCGATTTTTTCATGATCATAGAGACAGGTATTTCACCATTTTTACCCGGTTGCGCACTCCCGGTTTGATAAAATAATCTACTTTATCCATCAAGGTTTTGATCAGGTAAAGTCCCAGTCCACCCCGTTTCATTTGTTTGAAATAAGCATCCATTTCCGGTTCTTTTATTTTATCCGGTTCAAACCCCTTGCCGTGATCAATGACCGAAATCTCCAACCGATCCGGAAAGGTTTTCACTTCGATTAAAATAAATTTATCGTTTTGTGTCTGTCCTTCATAAGCATGGCGAATTACATTGGTACTGGCTTCATCCACTGCCAGTTCAATCCGGTGAATATCCTCGTCATCAAACCCAATATTCTGGGCAATTCCGGCAACGAATTCCCGGATAATATCGAGGTTTGCCGTATCGATGGGAAGCTTCAACCGATACTTTTGACTTTTTGTTTTATTCTGTGACATCTGACTTTCCTGTCATTCTCTGGAAAATTTATTAATCCGCTGCCTTAAATTTTTCCACCGTTTCCGCTTCAGTGGGGTAGAATTCATACAGGCTGGGAAACCCCAGCAGATCAAAAACTTTAAACACTTTCTCCCCTGCATTACAAATCTTCAGGTCGCCCTTGTTTTCCCGGATGTCTTCGATCACACCCATAAAAACACCCAGCCCCGCCGAACTGATGTATTGCAAACCGTCCAGGTTCACAATGATTTTATAGCGTTTCTCCTGCAACAATTTTTGAAGCTCGTTCTCAAAGTCCGGTGCAGTATGAGCATCCAAAAAACCCTGGATATTTAGCACACTTATATCATCAATATCATGCCGAAACACTTCAAACTTCTCCATTTGCTTCTCCTTCACACTTACCTATTTACGCTTCATATCCCAAAAAAGTTATCATTCCTTTTAAATAATCCGGTCCGGACAAGATTTCCACAACCAAACAAGCCCTGATTCCGAATCTCCTCCGAATAAACAGGACAACAAATAAGGAAATTACCGTTTCAAATGAAGTTTTCATCAATTTGTTTACTACTGGCACACTTGTATTTAGAAAATAATTCCTGACTGGTTGAATTCAAAACAAAATTTCCATGCAGCACCGTAGCACAATAAACGTCAGATCGTCATGAAGTGGCGTTTCGCCACAAAAATCGATAATGGATTGGATAAGCTGTTCCTTGGTTTCCTCGGCGGATTTCCCCACGCATCCTTGCAAAAGTGCTTGCAGGCGTTCCTCCCAGGCGTTCCTCCGAGAATTCTTCTCCCTTCGCATTTCTGGCTTCGGTAACACCATCGGTATAGAGAACAACCGAAGCGCCCGGTATTAAGCGTACGGTTTTTTCCTCCAGTATCCGGTTAAATGTATCGCCTGAATCCAGACCAATACCGATGCCGGCAGACATCAGGTTTTGCGGCGAACGGTCGTCGCCGGAACAATACATTATTGGCGGATGCCCCGCGCGGGCAAAGGTCAGGAAACGATTTGCCGGATCAAGTTTGGCAACTACCGCACTGATAAACGCTTTACGCTCGGTGTGCGAGTACACCACCCGATTGGCAGCATAGGCTAATTGCGCCGGCGTTGTGTAACTATGAGCCAGTGTCTGAACCACGCCCTTGAACTCTGCCATATACAGCGCTGCCGAGGTTCCTTTACCCGAAACGTCGCCAATGATGATTCCCGGCTTCCCGTCGGCAAAGGAAAAAAAATCGTAATAATCGCCACCCACCTCGTAAGCGGGCAACTTTCAGCTCCTGTTCCAGGCGCTCCCGTTCAATCGATTCCTGAAGCAATTTCACATTCTCCAGCGCAATTGCCGCCTGGTTTGCGATTCCTTCCAACAGAGACAGATCATCCACATCGAAAGTATATTCTTTGGTTTTAGTAGCATAAATTATCCCAATCAGCTTTCCGCGATTTCCCAACAGGGGCGCACCGATAATTGTCCGGGCATTTTTCTTCCATTTGAGCAAATCGCGGAATTGCCGGTTGTGGGAAACATCGTTAACCAACACCGGTGCTTTTTTCCCGGCTATTGCCCCATTAAGCCCCTGCATGCCGGAAAAAGGACTTAGCTGCACATCAGATTCGGTGAGGTTTTCACGGGCAGCAAGGGAGAACTTTTCACCATTCTCTTCAGAAAGGAGCAACCACACCGAATCGCTCATCAAAACTTTAGTGGTAAGTTTGGCAACCAATGGCAGCAACCGCTCCGATGTTGTTTCCGAATTCAGCATCCGACCGAAATCGTAGAGCGAACTAAGTTCCCGCATTTTCTTATCAAACACCCGCGCAGTGGGCAGATGAAAAAACAACTTCAGTAAAGCGATTCCACCGTAAAGTACCAGGAAAGCCCACATGGTATAGGAAAGCGCAGCAATACTCAGGCTATACGCCGGAAGCGGTGTCCGGTAGGAAAAATCGAATAAGGAAACAATGGCAATATAGAGTGGAATTCCCAACCCGGAATA
The DNA here is from genome assembly GCA_002049825.1 of Candidatus Zhuqueibacterota bacterium 4484_188. Lineage (GTDB taxonomy): Bacteria > Calditrichota > Calditrichia > RBG-13-44-9 > RBG-13-44-9 > 4484-188. The sequence goes on along the minus strand of MVCZ01000191.1, from coordinate 1,615 downwards.
AAGCAATTTCTTTTTGCGAGGAAGCGAGGTAATCCATTCGTTGCGAAAAGAAAGAATAAACATGGAAACAATCGCCAGCAGCAGGGTAATATCATTTGCCATCGATTCCGGGGCAAAGCGAAAAAAACCAACCGGCTCTTTGGTAATAAACACTGCAACCGCATTCAGTGAAACGGTTACCAGAAAGAAATTGAAGAACAGGGCGGTGTAGCGTTTGCGTTTATAAAAAATAAGTTGTTTCAGAATTAAAATTGCCGGTACCAGTGTCATCGCTGCAGTCAATGCCATAAAAGTGGACATGAAAATGGAACTGGGAGTTTGATACAGTGGCGGAAATTCCGAAGAATACTGCGGTTTTAGCAGCATCTGTAAAATAAGGGTGATGAAAAAATTGAGGAAAATAAGGATGGCAAGGCGAACCAGGTTTTGTGTAATGGACAGTTCATCAAAGTGAAGTTTCTTTTTTAAAATTTGATACCAGATGAACAGAATGCCAATGATGATACATTCCCGCAGGTAGGAAATTAAGCTCAAAGTAATCCCGCTGTAGAACGATAGCAAGTCGACTGCTACAATAGCAATCATCAGGATTGGAATAAAAATGTAGAGTAATTTTATAATTATTTTAACCATTAGCGGATTTTTACTTTTATCGGATCGTATATTCTGTTTTGTGACGAAATAACCGTGCCGGTGCTATCGAGCAGCGAGATGAAATCTTCCAGGCGACTGACCGTAATGATTGATTTGTCATAGGGATTTATCTGCACATCATCCAAAAAACTAACACTCTTCAGTTCCAAAAGACGTTGCCCGGCAGCAGAAAGTTTCACTAAGCGGTGAATATTTTCGCCCAGTGATTCCACCGCCCAGAAATAATCGTCGGCACCGGTTTTCCTGATTTTTACCAGGGTACCGGGAATTTGAAACTGCTCCGCTTCGCCGGTTTCAGCGGAAACTTTGAACAACCAGGATGCGGATGTGGAATCGTTTGCGGCAAGGAGGTAAAAAAAGCTGTCGTCGCAAAGAATGTCTCTTCCGGTAAATCCACTGTTAAAAATGATGCGATCCTGCTGTTCACCGAACAAATTAAATCGCAGGGCGTCTCTTTGGCCCAGCACCCACAGGTGACCCTGATTGTCCAAACAAAATTGGCGATATTCATCGGAAGGCAGCCGAACGGCTGTGGAAAGCTCCTGGTTTACTAAACGAAATATTTTCCGTTGCTCAACATCCAAAATGAAAAGCGCATTTGAATGCGGCACCCATTGCACATCAATGGGATATCGCAAACTGTCGCGGATGAAAAAATCTTCGCTGCCGCTGTTTACGTCCAGCCGTGTTACATAACCGAATTGCGCTGTAGCTAACCAGATTCTGTTGTTTTCCAAATCCCAATCCCAGTCGATCGGGGGAAAATCAGTGTTGTAAATTCCTAGCCTGCTTTGCAAATCGTATGAATAGTGGTGAATCGAATACCCGTAGCGGGTCAGTATCCAGACTTCGCCCGGACCCAGCAGCACTTTTTCCACATTGGAAGGTTCGCTCTCCACCGATTTCCCCAGAACGCTTACCCGGTAAAAATACCACCGGGAGGTGGTTACGGTTGAATCGA
>MVCZ01000008.1 GCA_002049825.1 Candidatus Zhuqueibacterota bacterium 4484_188 | reverse complement strand
CGTAAAGAATAGATGCGCCGGAAGAGGGGAAGTTACAGGGAAAGCGTGTTCTACTTGCAGTACCATCTTTTCGAGTGAAAATAAACTCAGAATTCTATTCCGGGCGTTATTGCCGATTTCTTGCCCGTAAGCGGGTTCTTTTAAAATGGCTATAGTTTTTTTTGCCAATGATTCAATATTATTTGCCGGTACAACAAAACCGAACCGGTCGGAAGGGATTAGCTCTTTTATTCCCCCTACATCAAATGCAACCACCGGCTTAGCGTTTAGCATTGCTTCCATCACTACGTTCGGCAGACCTTCGTCTTCAGAAGTGAGCAGGACGATATCGCACGCATGGTAAAATGGCATTACATCGGTCTGGTGTCCGGTCATAAAAACCGAGTCTTTTAGCTGTAATTTTTCAATCCGGGTTTCAATTTCTCTCCGTAGCGGTCCGTCTCCGACAATCAGGAAAATAACATCTTGGTGTTCTTTAAGAATAAGGTGCGCTGTCTGCAGAAAAAGATCATGCTGCTTTTGTTTAACTAAACGACCGAAAATTCCGATGATCTGTTTGCCGGGAGGCATGTGAAAATCGTGGAGTGATTTTTCCCGGGAAGAGTTGCGCGGTTTTTCGGGGGCAATTCCATTATGAATGACTTTGATAAAGGAGTCCGGTAACCAGCCAAAAGAAAGGTATCGGTTTTTGATTGCCTGGGTATTGGTAATAATGCCATCCACCAGGTAGCGGTAGGTGAGCCGATAGCGCCATTTATTTTGCAGAATAGGCAAACCATTGCGTGCCACCAGTACCGGGGTGCGGGAATAAAGTCGTGCCAGACCTGCCAGGCGGCAGTCTTTATTAAAATTAGCAATTATAACATCAATTTTCTTTTGTCGAAAAATGTTTCCCAGCCGGAAAATATTACCCGGGCTGAAATCGCCGGTGATGTTTAACGGAAATACCGGGAAATCCGCCCGGGAAACTCTGTTTATGAACCGTGATTGTTTGCGTCCGGCAAAATAAATCTGGTGTCCCCGTTGGGATAATCCCCTGGCAAGAGTGAGCATCCATTTCTCACCGCCCCCCCAGGTTTGGGTTCCGATACTGTTCAGAAAAAAAATATTCATGAATTTCTGTGTTAAATAGCAAATTGTAACTTATAGAGATATTTGTAGCGCTCTGAGCGTTTCAGCAGTTCATGATGGCTGCCCATATCCTGAATATTCCCATTCTCTAAAACAATAATTTTGTCCGAGCTAATAACCGATGAGAGACGATGGGCGATAATCAAAACGGTACGATTTTTCATCAAATTTTCCATTGCTTCCTGGATGAGGTGTTCCGCTTCAGAATCTAAAGATGAAGTTGCTTCGTCAAAAATTAAAATTGACGGGTTCTTTAATATCGCACGGGCAATTGAAATACGTTGCTGCTGTCCGCCGGAAAGCCGCGTCCCTCGTTCACCAACTACCGTGTTGAATCCTTCCGGCATCTGCATTATAAAATCGTAAGCATTCGCCAGTTTCGCTGCCCACACTATCTTCTTCTGATCATATCCCTTCATGCCGTAGGCAATATTATGGGCTATTGTATCGTTAAATAAAAATATCTCCTGAGTTACAATACCCATCATGCGCCGTAAATTGCTTAACTTTTGATCGCGAATGTCAATGCCATCTATTTGAATCGATCCTTCAGTCACCTCGTAAAATCGGGGAAGTAAATTGACCAATGTCGTTTTTCCGGCACCACTGCTGCCCACGATGGCTATCTTCTGGTTTTTTAAAATCTGCAAATTAATGTGGCGCAATACCCAATTTTCCGCCTGATCATACCTGAATGACACATCGTTAAAACAGATATCTTTTTCAAAATTGTTTTTGGAAACCGCACCCGGGCGGTCTGTTATGGTAATTGGTGAATCCAGGATTTCGAATACCCGTTTTCCTGATGCCAGAGCAATTTGAACGTTATTATTTAATTGACCCAGACTTTTTATCGGCTCCATAATCGAGAACAAAATAACGATGAAACGAATAAAATCTTCCGAAGTCAAGAGTTCGCCGGAGAGTACCAGTTGACCGCCAAACCACAGGACACTCACCATGATACCAACACCTAACGTTTCGGAGAGGGGAGTGGACAAGCGATTAAGACGCACCTGTCGGAGCACCGCCCGAAAATGCCGTAAAGTTTGGTTCTTGAATTGATCGCTTTCGTATTTTTCCATGTTAAACGCTTTTACCACTTTAATGCCGGATATGGTTTCGTGAATCACTGTAGTTACATCGGCAATCCGTTCCTGCACCCGGCGGCTTTTTCGCCTCAGACTCTGTCCGATTTTTTGAATGAGTACTCCGCTTACCGGCACTACAATAAACGCAATAAGAGTGAGCTGCCAACTAATACTGATAAGCATGACTAAAAAGATGAACACTACCACCGGGTCACGAATTATCTTGGTAAAACTTCGGTTCACCGCAACATTCAGCGAACTAATATCGTTCGTTATCCGCGAAATCAGGTTCCCGGTTTCGTATTTCTGAAAAAAATCAAGCGGCTGGAAAAGGGTATGGCTGTAGAGCTGATCTCGAAGGTCCTTGATGACTTTTTGTTCAACATAACTGACGAAAAATGCCTCGCTGAAACTGAAACTGTTCTTCAGAAAAAATGCCAGAAAAATGATTATGCACATAACCTTGAGTGCTTTTACCCGATTCTCTTTGGGAATTATTTTCTCCGTTTTCTGTTTCAACCACTCATTTAAATGAATGATGCTGACTTTGGCTGGTTTTTTGGGTGGTTCCTTTATCTGTTGCTCCACCGCCGGTTTCGATTCGAACAGTGTGCTAATGAATGGTGCAACCATCCAAATGGAAAGAGCATTAAAGATAACGTACAGGAAATTCAGCATGAGAATTAGGGCCATCAGTGCAATGTAGGGTCTGAGGTAAGAGAGTATTCTCAGGTAGAGTTTTAGATCCTGTCGTATTTTTTCTTTAGCCATTACACAATCCGTAGAGCAATTTTTCTAACCGGTTTCCCATCTGGTCAATCGTAAACAGGTTTTCCAATGTGTCCCGGGCGTTCTCACGCAATTTTCTGCGAAGCGAACTGTTGGTTAACAATGTTTCCATTCCACTTAATACTTGTTCATTATTTGGTTCCACCAACAAACCGTTTTGCCGGTCTGTGATGATTTCTTTCGCCCCGGCAATATTGCTCAAAACCACTGGCACGCCGTAACTCATGGCTTCCAGGGCAGCATTGGGAAAACCCTCATTGTCAGAAACCAGCACGAATGCATGGCAATGTGACAGCAGTTTCGGCACATCCTGTCGGTGTCCCCAAAATTTCACTCGCTGAGCGATGTCCAGCCTGGCGGTTAGTTCTACTAAATTTTCCCGTTCACTGCCATCGCCAATAATCCATATCCTCAGGTCGTGCTCCGGGTGTAATATAGACAATTCTTTGAAACTATGAATTAAAATATCTACATTTTTTCGAGGAATCAAACTTCCGACAAAACTGAATATAAATGGTGAAGGGTTCTCATCAAATTCCGGTAACATTTTTGGGAAAAATACGCCATTGTAAATGTGGTGAATTTTGTGTGGTGGAATAAATGGCGCGTCAAGCAGGGTGTCAACGATCGGCTTTGAATTCACTAAAATTGCATCCGACCATCGACCAAATATTTTCCGGTTTTTCCATTTGTTAACAATCGGACGGTTAATTCCCAGGCGAATCAAACTTTTGCAACCGCCCAATTTTGCCGCCAGTGTTCCCAGCCAATACTCTTTTACCTTTGTGGAAATGATTAGCTGTAAATTATTGTGCCGAATCATTCGTATCATTTTTAAAATTGAAACAAAATCAGCATCATTCAGCAAGGAAAAGTGAACGACCGGCAGATTTGCCGCGTGCGCAGCTTCCCGGATTACCCGATGCCGATAGCCGAAATACACTTGGTGTCCACGACGCTGTAGTTCCTCAGCCGCCATAATTGCCCATTTTTCCGTTCCGCCAAAAACTGCCGAGGAATTGAGAAATAAAATATTCAGCGGCTTTGTTGGTTTGATAAATCTTGTTTTCAACTTTACTTGATCTTTTCCCGTAAGCACCACTGTTAAAATTCCAAAGAGATGGTAGATAAAACAAGCGCAAAATCAATTTTAAGAAAAACCGGTCTCATGGCAATTAAAATAGATTCCCAAAACTCTACGAATATCGATTAAAAGTGCCGTGAGGAAGGACCTTCACTGTTGTTAAAAGCGAACTTGTGGCAAAAACCCGTTCTGAAAAAGAATTCCGGCAATTTTGGAATTAATAAACGGGATACCCGACTTTGTAATTTTACCAGGAGACACATTTTTATGACCAAAGAGGTAGTAGTCCAATAAAAAAGGGGTTTCCCTTTCCGGTGGAAACCCCTTTTCGGATTGTCGTTACGGCGTAAATTATTCTTTTGGAATGGTAAAGGCGATAAATATTTTCGCTTCATTCCGTTGAATGTAGAACAAAATAGTATCGCCCGGTTTTACCTTTTCCAGCACCTTGTTGTAATCCGATACATTTTTCACCTGTTTCCGGTTAATTTTCAGAATAACGTCGCCGGGACGCAGACCGGATTGTACCGCCACGCTGCCCTGCTTGATATTGGTAATCACCACGCCGTTTTTCCGCACCTTCAGGTCGAATTTTTGTACCAGGTTAGGCGTAATGTTCGAAACCTTGATTCCGATTTTTTCCGCTGCTTTGCTTTCTACAGCAGCGGTTGCCTGTTCCTCGGGATATTCACCCAGGGTCACTTTGATCTCTTTCTCCTTGCCGTCGCGCAGGATTTTCAGGGTGACTTTTTTACCCGGCCCGGCGGCGGCAACGCGGGCTCTCAGTTCGGAGCTGTTTCTTACTTTTCTGCCGTCGATGGCTAAAACCACATCCTCGGTCTTCAAACCGGCTTTTTCTGCAGGGCTGTCTTCCTGAACACTGGAAATCAAAACGCCTTGCGGTTTCTCTAAACCAAGACCTTTAGCGATGTTTTCGTTAATATCCTGAATGTACACTCCCAGCCAACCGCGCAGGACTCTCCCCTTTTCAAGAATGTCGGTCATTACTTTGTGCGCCAAATTTGAAGGGATGGCGAATCCAATACCCATAAAACCTCCATTACGGGTGGCGATGGCGGCATTTATTCCCACCAATTCACCGTGGATGTTCACCAGCGCACCGCCGGAATTCCCCGGGTTAATTGCCGCATCGGTTTGGATGTAATCCTCGTCCACGTCACCCAGACCGATTCCCGAACGCCCCTTTGCACTGACAATTCCCGAAGTAACTGTATGCGCCAGTTCCGGCGATAGCGGCGAACCGATTGCCAGCACCCAGGCACCTACCCGCAGTTTGTCCGAATCGCCGATTTTGATTGCCGGTAAATTTTTGGCATCGATTTTCAAAATTGCCAGGTCGGTGCGCTTGTCTTTTCCCTTTACCTTCGCTTTGTATTCGGTTCCGTCTATCAAGCGTACTTTAATATCGTCTGCTTTAGCGACCACGTGATTGTTGGTGATGATAATACCATCCGGCGAAACGATGACACCTGAACCCAAACCGTGTTGCTTGTATTCTCTTGGCTGTCCACCCGGCGGGATACCAAAAAATTGGCGAAAAAATTCATCGCCAAACATATCGCCGAACGGCTGCATCTGAATGCCTTTGCTCTTGATGGTTGTCTCGGTAAAAATGGTAACTACCGAGGGTCTTACCTTCTCGGCAATCGATGCAAAAGCATTGCTTAACTGGTCTAACGCCTGAATACCCGCTTGTGCGGCGGTGTCCTGAACACTGCTCTGGGATGCCGGTGGCAGGGCAGAAGGGTTCGCATCCGAAGGTTTGGTAAAATCAAATCCTGCTGATATAATCAAGCCAATGATAATTCCTATCCCAATTAGGATCAACCCAAAGCGCAACTTATTTTTTCGTTCCATATTAGCCTCCGTTTTATTGGTTTCAATAATTTATGTTATCTTACTGTGCAGGGAAAAAGATGTTTCCCTGAAAAAAAATGAAATTTTATTTTCTTCAGGCAATCTTTGCTTCTTCTTTTTCCGTTTCTTTCTCTACCACTTTAAATTTCAGTCTCTGATCGATAAAATCGATAATTACCTTCTGACCTTTCTGAACCCGGTTTTCCAGGAGTTCAATTGCCAGGCGGTCTAAGATTTCTTTCTGAATAACCCGTTTCAGGGGTCTGGCACCGAACGAAGGATCATATCCCAACTCGGCAATATGTTCTTTTGCCGCTTCGGTAGCTTCAATTTCCACGCCCTGCTGCTCAAGGGATTTGGCTAAAAGGTTTAATTGCAGCGTCACAATCTCTTTAATCTGTTCTCGGGTGAGGCTGTGGAAAACGATGATTTCATCCACCCGGTTCAGAAATTCCGGTTTGAGCTGCTGGCGCAGCAGCGCCAGGGTTTCCCGCTTGATTTCCGCTTCAATTTCCGCCTGGTTGTGTGCATCAATCAATTGCGATTTTTCCAGAATCAGGTGCGCACCCAAATTTGAGGTCATAATAATAATCGTGTTTTTGAAATTTACCACGTGCCCCTTGTTGTCGGTCAGCCTGCCGTCGTCTAACAACTGCAACAGCACGTTGAACACTTCCGGGTGCGCTTTTTCGATTTCATCCAACAGCACCACCGAGTAGGGCTTCCGGCGAATGGCTTCGGTAAGCTGTCCGCCCTCGTCGTAGCCCACGTAGCCGGGCGGGGCGCCGATGAGCCGGGAAACCGCGTGTTTTTCCATGTATTCGGACATATCGATGCGCACGATGGCGTTTTCGTCATCGAACAGGAATTCCGCCAGGGCGCGGGCTAACTCGGTTTTTCCCACCCCGGTAGGACCCAGGAAAATGAACGAACCAATTGGTCGGTTTTTGTCGCCTAAACCGGCACGGGAACGTCGAATGGCGTTGGCAACCGCCGAGATTGCTTCTTCCTGCCCGACCACCCGCTCGGCAATTCGCTGCTCAATACGCAGCAGTTTTTCCCGCTCGGTCTCCATCATCCGGGAAACCGGAATGCCGGTCCAGCGGCTCACAATTTCGGCGACATCGTCCTCATCCACTTCTTCTTTCAGCAGGCGGTGGTCTTGCTGGATTTGCTGTATTTCGTGATTTGCTTCGGCAAGCTGCTTCTCCAGCTCGGGAATTCTGCCGTATTTAATTTCCGCTACCTTGTTCAGGTCGCCGGTGCGTTCGGCTTTTTCCATGTCCACACGTGCCTGGTCGATGCTGGTCTTAATCTCGCGAATTTTCTGAATCAGCGCTTTTTCTTTCAGCCAATGAGCACGAAGCACCTGCCGCTGGTCCTGCAGATTGGCAAGTTCCTGCTTAATTTTTTCCAGGCGCTCTTTGGCTTTTTCTCCTTTCTCTTTCTTCAGAGCGACCGATTCAATCTCCAGTTGCCGGATTCTGCGTTCGGTTTCGTCTAATTCTTCCGGCATGGAATTTATTTCGATACGCAGCCGGGAAGATGCTTCATCGATAATGTCGATTGCCTTGTCCGGCAGAAACCGGTCGGTAATGTAGCGGTCGGACAGGGTTGCCGCGGCAACCAGGGCAGCGTCGGTAATTTTCACGCCGTGGTGCACTTCATACTTTTCTTTAAGACCGCGCAAAATGGAAATAGTATCTTCCACGCTCGGCTGATCAATTAGAATTGGCTGAAAGCGGCGTTCCAGCGCAGCGTCTTTCTCGATGTGTTTTCGGTATTCATCCACGGTTGTGGCGCCGATACAGCGCAGCTCTCCGCGCGCCAGCGCCGGTTTTAACATGTTCGATGCATCGATAGCGCCCTCGGCGGCGCCAGCGCCCACCAGCGTGTGCATTTCGTCGATAAACAATAGAATTTCGCCGTTCGATTCCTGTATTTCTTTGAGAATCGCTTTCAGCCGGTCTTCAAATTCGCCCCGGAATTTAGCACCGGCAATCAATGCGCCCAT
>MVCZ01000190.1 GCA_002049825.1 Candidatus Zhuqueibacterota bacterium 4484_188 | reverse complement strand
GAGCCGGTTTTTCCCTACCAGGGACCAATTGCCAAGACACCCGGCGCAATTAAATCCCACCGGTTCCGGATGGATCAGGATTATTACCGCCAGCAACGCTTCCAGGAATTGCCAATCTTTGAATATCGTGAGGTTGGTAACCTTCGTTCTCACATTCTGGGGCAAATTTGTTTGAACGTCGTGCAGTACCATCCGGCAGCAAATCAACTTCGCATTTATACTAACCTGGAATTACAGGTTGAATTTAAACACCCGAATCTTGTGCTGACCAGAAACCTGCACCGGAAATACGATTCGCCCTATTTTTCTTCACTGCTCAAATCCAACCTGGTAAATTTTCAACCGGAAAGCCGGGACGATCTAACCCATTACCCGATCAATTATTTGATTATTTACTATGATTCATTTGCCGCTGATTTGCAACCCTTCATCGACTGGAAAATTCAAAAAGGATTCACGGTAACGACCAAGCCAATTTCGATTATCGGAAACACTACCACGGCAATTACCAACTACATCCAGTCGCAATACAACGGACCCAACCCGCCGTCTTTTGTGGTGTTGGTGGGCGACTATGACCAGATTACGTCCTATACCGGGCAAACCGGTTCGCACAAAAGTGATTTATATTATACTACCATGACCGCCGGCGATTTTATTCCCGATATTTACATCGGGCGGTTGTCTGCACAGGTGAGTCAGCAATTAACACCGCAAATCGACAAAATTTTGCACCACGAAAAATACCGGTTTGCCCAGACCGTTTTTCTCAACCACGGCAGTTTTGCTGCTACCAGCGACGCCGGGAATTACCAGATTGCCGAAGGCACGCATAACTACGTGATCAATACTCATTTTATTCCGAACAATTTGCTTTACGATAAATTATATGCCATTACCTATGGATCAACCGGGCAGGATGTCATGAACGCGGTAAACGACGGGCGTTTTATCCTGAATTATTCCGGTCACGGCAGCACCACCAGTTGGGCAGGTCCCAACGTCACCCAGTCGATGGTCAATAATTCGACCAATGCCGGGGAGTACCCTTTTGTGATTTCCAATGCCTGCCTGACCGGTTCTTTCCAGGTACCGGAATGTTTCGGAGAAACCTGGGTGCGCAAGGCAAATGGCGGCGGACTGGCGTTTACCGGTGCCAGCAACTCCACCTACTGGGACGAAGACGACGAGTGGGAACGGCGCGCCTACGACGGTGTTTTCTGGGAAAATTACCACTCGCTGTCCGCTTTTATTTTTCGCGGCAACCTGGGGGTACTCAATGCCGGTTACAACCGCGCACAATATTATTTCGAGGTGTATCACCTTTTCGGCGATCCTTCCACCATGCTCTACTGGGGCGAACCGGCAGCGATGACAGTAAACAGCGCACCGGTTATTTACATCGGTTCACCGGTTTACGACGTGACCGTGGTGGGCGAGGACAGCGCGCTGGTTTCTCTGACTATGAACGGTCAGAATTACGGCACGGCGCTCACCGACGCCAGCGGCTACGCCCAGGTGCAACTCAACCCGGTGCCCACCACGCCCGGTTACATGTCTTTGACTATTACCAAATTTAACCGGAAACCGTACGTGGACAGCCTGCAGGTTATTCCCGCTACCGGCCCCTATTTGTATTGCCTGCAACCTCTGATTGATGACCAGGCAACCAACAATAACGGCATTCCCGAAGCGGGCGAGACGGTAAACATGAGCTTACAATTGGCAAACATGGGAATCCAGACCGCCAGCAATATCCAGGCGACGCTGAGTACCACCGATACCTTAGCCCATATCCTGAACGCTTCGTCGGCAATGGGTTCGATTAATGCCGGGGACACGGTGATTGCCGGGAATTTCCAGGTGCGGTTTGCCCGGGAGATTCCGCATCTTCACATCTGCAGTTTTAACCTGCAACTAACAGCAGACGGCGGCTATGTGTGGGATCAGACATTGGTGCTGCAAATCCGCCAGGGCGGGCAGATTGAGATTGTCAACCCGGCACTTAATTTTCCCAATACTTTTCTCAATTATTCCACCACCATCACTGTTCCGATCAGCAATACCGGAGCGGATACTTTGTGGGTGAACGATATCGTTTCCAGCATTCCGCAATTTAGCGTAAACCCGGCCGGTTTTGCCATTGCCCCGGGGGCGCAGCAAAATGTGGATGTGATATTCACCCCGGAAGCAGCGCATACATACAATGCGGTTTTCAGCGTCTCCAACAGCGATCCGGTGCACTTTGACACATCGTTTACTGCCTCGGGTACCGGTGTGTACGCGCCGCTCATTGCCGTCTGCCGCAGCAGCGCGGCATCGAGGGGTCCGGCGGCACCGATAATTTCGGACACCTGTGGATTGACAGCGACGAACCGGGTGGTCCGCAGTTTGACTGGATTGATATCTCCCAGACCGGCAGCCAGATTCAACTGACCGGCAATAATTCCGTTTCCGACAAAATCAATTTCCCGTTCGATTTTCCTTTTTATGGCGACAATTACCATCGTGTGCGGGTATGCACCAACGGTTGGATGAGTTTTACCACCTATTCGGTAGCATATCAAAATTATGCCCTGCCCAGCCTTTCGGCGCCGCGCGCGCTGATTGCCCCGCTGTGGGACGACCTGAATTTTACCACCAATAGTAAACTGTTTTACCAGCAGGAATCGAATAAACTGATTTTCCAATTCCAGGATGTGTATCGCATCTCCGGGGAAGGTCCTTACAATTTTGAAGTGATTCTTTACCAGAATGGAAACATCCTGCTGCAATACCTGTCGCTTACTAACCTGATGGATGATTACACGGTGGGAATCCAGAATCAGGCTGCCGACGATGGCTTGACCGTGGCTTTCAACGAACCGTATCTGCACGATTCCCTGGCGGTGCTGATCAGCAAATTTAGTTGGGCAACCATTTCTCCCATGTCGGGAACAGTACCGCCGCAGTCGAACATGACCCTGCAGCTTACCATGCAAACCCACAATTTTCCTACCGGGGAATTCTGGGCAAGTATTCAGTTTGAAACCAACGATCCGGCAAACCCGATTTATTACGTTCCTATTCACGTGCTTGTCGATTCTGTTTTACTGGATTTAACCGCGGTTAACACCGGGGTTCCGGCGAAATTCAAACTGGCGCAAAACTGGCCGAATCCTTTTAACCCGACTACGACCATCAACTATTACATCCCGGAAATCGCCAGGGTGGAATTGGCAATCTACAATGTGTTGGGTCAAAAGGTAAAAACACTGGTAAACCGATTACAGCAACCGAAAACCTACCGGATAGAGTGGGACGGAACCAACGACCAGGGTCATGCCGTGGCTTCGGGAATTTACATTTACCGGTTACAGGCCGGGAAAAATATTGCCACGAAGAAACTGATTCTGATGCGGTGACGTTGATTAAATCAGCGGGTAAAAATTCGGATAACAAACCGGTTTTGCCCGCGTGGTGAATTTTTTGTGAACAGCGGTATCGAAGAAGTAACGCCAATCGGCGATTGGCACTACATGCTCTTTCGCAAATAAAAAAGCAGATGTTCTTAACCTCTCTTTTTTAAAACCAAATGATGAGGGGCAAAATCATGAGAACGTACCGGTTGATAATTTTTCTGCTTGCTTTTTTCTCCCTCTCTTTTATGAACGGATTGTTTGCCAGCCCGGATTCCAGCGCAACCCGGGTCTTGTATCAAATCAATCTCAGGGACGGCTCCAAATTGGTCGGGAGCATTGTAAAACAGGATTCGTCAACCATCTCATTTAAGACAGCGGCAAATATTTCCATCGAAATCCCGCGGGATCAGGTAGAATCCATCCGGGAGTTAGCCGGTTCAATGGTTAGGGGACGCTACATGAACAACTTTTTTACCTGGCACCGAAAATCAGGTTTGCTCACCTGCAGGATTTCGATTTGGCAGGCGGAATCCTGTATATCGCCCCAACCGGCGCGGATGATAGCGGCGGAGGGATTGCCTACGGTGTCACTACTTACGGTTCAGCCAAAACGGCGCTGACCTTAGGGTTGGGCTGGGGATTTGCCGGAGACGATTTTGCTGAAAAACCGGTGGTCATGATCGGCGGTGAAGTCAGAACCTCCCACAAAACCAAATTGATTAGCGAAAACTGGCTCATCCCGGACTCGGATGTGAACCTGCTCTCCTTCGGCATCAGGTTCTTCGGCGAAAATTTAGCTGCCGATTTTGCACTAATTTACCCTACAGCCGCTGATATGGATGGATTTCCATTTTTCCCCTGGAAATTGGTTGGACTGCTTACCGAACATCGGTTCTGGCAGGGGTGAGGCTAAAAAATTGAATGCACAAAATTTTCTTGTTATATCGTTAAGTGGTTGTGCAAAATTAAAAGAAAACTCTTCCCGATAAGATTGAGTGTTTATTTATAACCTTTTTTTCTTAAATCTATGGTTAAAATGTAAACAACTTTTTCGATTGCATCAATAGAGTAAAAGAGCCGGTATTTACCAATCCTGTATCTCCAAACAACCGGACGATATCCGCGTAGTTTTTTTATATTTTTCCCCCAAAAAGGTTCTTTACGTAACTGAGGATAAACATATTCGGATAATTTACTCTGTAAAAAAGTTGAATCATTTACGGGAAATTTTGATATTATTTTGATGAATTCATCCGTTTCAAATATTCTGAAATTATTCAACAAATCGCCCTTTTTTTTCTTTGGCATCCAACAAACCCTGATTAATACTCCGTTTTAATTGATCGTTTGCTTGAATCTCTGCCATCTCAAATTCATCAATTAAGGTTATTCTTTCTATGTACCGCAACACAGATGTTTCAATAAAATTAGAAATAGGCCGGTTATCTGCATCCGCAAATTTTCTGAATTTTTCATAGATTTCATCTTTTAATCGCAAAGTAACTGTTTTAGACATTTTTTAACTCCTATTTTAGAAATGAATACAATATATTCATAAAACTATATTAGAATACATATTCTCATATTTGAATGCAATAGGAAATTTATTTTATTTGCCTTCTTTTCCCACCAAAAATAAAAGTTGTGGAAATTTAATATTTGATATTTTACATTCATCAAAGAGAATAACAGACTATGCTGCCCATGCGAGCCGTTTTGAAAGAAAATCGAAGAGTGAACCCTGTCCGGAGTGCCTTTCCCGGCGCACGACCGGCTCACGAAACCGCTTATTCTTCCGACGCCAAGCCTGGTTTGAACATCTCTCCAAATTACCATGACCTATTCAGGCGGCATTATTTATCGATACAATTATGCCATCATTCGTGAATTAGTCCTCAAGATTTTTTGGGCTGGAACGGTGTACTTTTCATAAATTGCGTTACTACTAACTTGTTTTGAATTTAAAAAGAAGGAGAAAAGAATGACTTTAGACGAACGTATCCGGAATGTTGCCGTGATTGGTGCGGCAGGGAAAATGGGCAGCGGAATCGCCCTTCTGTTAGCCCAGGAAATGACTTTAGCGAAGCTGCGCCCGAAAAACCGCGCTTAAAAACCCAGGCGGTAAAATTAGCCGAAAAAAATATTGTCAATTTGCGTGAGCTGTACCGGGACCGGGCAGACCTGGTGGAAAATCACGAGATTATTTCCCGGTTCGTGGACGACCTGTTCCTGGTCCTGCGTCCTTCCACCGACCTGGGCGCCGCAAAAAATGCACACCTGGTGTTTGAAGCCATTGCCGAGAACGTGGATATTAAGGTCTCGGTACTGCAAAAGATTAAACAGGAATGTTCTCCCGACACCTTCTTTTTCACCAACACTTCTTCCAT
>MVCZ01000189.1 GCA_002049825.1 Candidatus Zhuqueibacterota bacterium 4484_188 | reverse complement strand
CACTGATCCGGATTCAGTCGACCCAATTTCCACTAACCATTACCACCTCCAACCTGCCTGACGAGAAACAGTATCGCTACGTGCTCCGGGAAGTTTTACCGGATAGGAAGGGCAAAGAATATGTTTTGGATGCCGAGAAAAGCATCGAGGTTGCCAATCCCCGGGTGAAAACCCTGAAGTTGAGCAAAGAGAAAATTGTCCCTGTTACCTTCCGGGTTTGCCAGAATTATCCTAACCCGTTCAACCCGACCACATCAACCCGACCACAATTATCAAATATGCTCTGCCACAAAATGAGAAGGTGAAGATTGTCATCTACAACATGTTGGGACAAAAGGTAAAAACCCTGGTGAATAAACATCAGGAAGCAGGTTATTATGAAGTCAACTGGAACTCCACCAATGACCGTGGAACGCCGGTTGGCAGCGGAATTTATTTCTACGTGGTTCGTGCCGGGAAACAACATGCAGTGAAAAAAATGGCGCTGGTGAAGTAGTATGGAATTGTTTTTCAACCCCGGCGCAGGCGCAGTCACCCGCCGGGGTTGAGATTAATGGTTCCTTCTAAACAGGCGCAAAATAATCGCCCTCAGAAGCAGGTAAAGTTCCTCAAAGAACGGAGCAGGGTCATCCCCGGCGAAGTATCCGTCAACCCTCAAATTTTTAAATGAAGCGAGGATTTGCGGAACAGAAATCTTGTTCTCCTTTTTCAATCGGAACAGACTGTTTAAATCTTTGGTAAAATCCATCCATTTTATGCTCGAGTTTCGTGGCCGAATTTCTCCCCTCTTTTCCAAAGCACCAATGGCGTCCAGGTAGTACATCCAGAATCTTATGTTCTTCTTGCCCCGGATGATACTTATACTCAACTTCGCCAATACCGGTATACTGTATTTCATTCAACAGTTCCCTGGCTTTGGAGATGAGCGCTTCATCCCACCGAGCGCATTTCCTGCTGATTCTTAATTTCCAGCACTTTTTTGGAAAACAGATCAACAAAAGGGTGGTTCTGAGTTGGTTTAAGAATAAAAGGAAAGGATAAATATTTTTCAAATTGAGGGATGTTCTTTTCCACAAATTCAGCAGGGTAGCTGGCCGGATGAGAAATTTGTTTTTGCGACAGCAGGGCATAAAACTTATCTTTATTCACGCACAGTTCGATCATATCCCTCTGCGGCGTTCGGTCTACAAAATTGCCGGGAAGCCGGGTTTTTATTTGGATATAAGTTACTAATGAAATATCGTTACTGGGAAAAACAACAATTTTTTTTGCGGACTTAATCTTCTTACTGAGAATGATTAGATGTTTATACAATTCTTCTTTCTTCCACTCCGGTATGATGCGAATTTCTTTCAAATACCGACTCCTGGAAACTGAAGAATTCCTGAGGGGTTTACTGATTAAATAAACCGGGATGCCTCTTCGTCCCAGGGCGCGTACCACCCCCAGGCTGTTGGTTGAAGCACTTCCTAATACGATTACCGGGTGCTGATGTAAAAATTCTTGCTTGATTTATAAGCCCTATCAAAGTATTTTATTTTCAACTGAATGCAAAATAACAAGAAAAATCAGGCGAACGGAAATTAATTTTAATTTGTATGAGTGCGGTAAATATGACTGCAAGATTGCTTTAATGAATTGTACTTTTCCCCTGGAAAAATTAGGGGCAGAGCAATTGCCGATTCTGCTATTAAACAAAAAACCGGGAAATGACTGGCGAATTCCATTTAAGATAAACCGTATTTGTCGGAACAACCGGATTGACATTGTTCATACGCACTCATGGGGCACACTCATCGAGGGGGTGATGGGGGCAAAAATGGCCGGTGTCCCGGTTTTGGTTCATAGCGAGTACGGCACCTTCCCCTCAGAATGGAAATATAGATTGGTGGAAAAAACTTTCTGGTCACTGACCAATCGGCTGGTTGTTGTCTCCGGCGATTTAAAAAAGAGAATACGGCAATCAATTCAATTTCCGCCGGATAGACTTCGAATCATTTACAACAGCGTGGATGAAACCAAGTTTTTCCCTTCGCACTCATTACGTGTACAGTTTCGCAGAGTATTTGGTTTTTCTCAAAAAGATTTTATTGTGGGAACAATCGGAAGATTTCACGAAGTGAAAAACCATGAAATGCTGCTTCGCGCGGCTGCAAAGTTAATTCATAATGGTCACGACTTACAGGTAGTTTTGGTAAGTAAGGGGCAAAGAGAACAGGTGTTAAGGGATTTGTCCGCTTCGCTGGGAATCGCGAACCGACTGCATTTTCTCGGATTTCAACTCGACATTAATCTAATCATGAACGGGTTGGATGTTTTTGCCCTCACCTCTTTCAGCGAAGGTTGCTCTACCGTACTTCTGGAAGCCATGTTTTGCGAAAAAGCTATTGTAGCGACGAATGTTGGTGGTAATCCCGAGCTAATAGCTGACCGATATACCGGTCTCCTGGTCGGCAGTAATGATCATGAGCAATTAGCACAGAAAATTCTATTTTTAAAAAAGAACCAGGATGTTCGCAACGACCTGGGAAAGAATGCCCGCCGGATCGCCTTTGAAAAATTTCGATTAAATAAAATGGTCAAAGCTTATGAAGAATTATATTCATACGAATATAAGAAATGTCTGGTTTTCGGCACTTATAATAAAACGGATTAATCGGGTATTTACTTTCAAATAGAAGATTTCAGATAACATGTTAAAGAAAATTTCATATTACTGGATTGTGCTAAAATTTTTGCAAAAAAGAACCGTCCGATTTTTGAAAAACCTGCTTTTTCGGCAGAATGATTTCGAAAAAGAAATTGAAAAAGAGAATTTCATTCTGAAAAATGCCGCAAAACGCCTGGGGATTCAGGTCAAGGATTGGGACGGTGGAATGTTGGAATTACAACACCAGGGCAAGACCACCTACATAAAAGGAAATACAACCGAAATCGAGAGCGCCATTTCTCACAAAATTGCCGGAGACAAGTACCTGGTCTCAAAAATTCTGAAGAAGAACAACCTGCCGGTTCCCCGATGCGAATGTTTTACGCTGGCATCTATTGATCAGGCAATTCATTATTTTATACAAATAAAACAACCGGTGGTGGTAAAACCGAGAAGGGGAACCAGCGGCGGTACCGGGGTTGCCGCCGGAATTTCCAACCTGAAAGATTTCCGACGCTCTTTTTATGAAGCCTCTTTATTTGACAAATACGTTTTAGTAGAGGAGTTTGTACCGGGCGAAAATATCCGGCTGCTGATTCTGGAAGACCAACTGCTCAGCGCAGTCAAACGTATTCCCGCTTACATTGAGGGAGACGGTAGAAGCAGCATCAAAAAGTTAATTAAAGAAACCAATCGCCAGCGTGAACAGGCAACGAGCTTTCCAAAACTCTGGCCCATTCTGATAAACAATGATCTCCACCTGACGCTGAAAAGACAACAACTTTCCCTGAGAACTGTGCTGCCAAAAGGAAAGATCGTTTTCGTCAAAACGTTGTGTAATGGTCACCAGGGGGGCATTGTCGAAGAAGTAACCGGCAAAACGCATCCGGATTACATTCGGATGAGCGTTCAGGCGTTACAGGCGTGCAAGGTAAAATTCGGCGGGGTTGATTTTATTGTGCCCGACATTTCAAAACCGTTTAAGGGAAGCGGTGGCGTAATTAATGAAATTAATACCACCCCAAGCTTTTACGGACATTACCAGGCAAGAAACCGGGAAGAAATACAGGATTCAGCCGGGAAATTTTTACAATATATTTTTCAACACAATAGGTGAAATCAGAAAAATAAACATGTTCATCTCTCTGGGACAATAGGGTATTTATGCGGATTGAGGTCATCGATAATCGTGAGAAATTGTCAGGAATAGAAGATTTGTGGACCAGCTTCACGCGGGAAAATTTTCCACATCTGTGCAATGACTATTTCTGGAACCGGGCGGCACTCAACGCACTCAACAGTTATTTCCCTCGATCTCCCGTAAAAGTATTTTTGTTTTATGATCGAAAAGAGTTGGTGGGCATTTTGCCGCTGTGTCTTAATAAATCGACCTTTGCGAAATTGCCGGTTTGGAAATATCATTTCTTCGAACAGGGAATCGGATTAAGTACTTTGCTCTTACAACCCTCCCGCTTAACAGAGTATTTTAAAATACTCTGGGCGGATGTAGCCAAATATTTACCTGAATTTCAAGTATTGAAATTGACCACATCGGGAAAACAGAAAGAGGAACTGTTTCCATTTTTTAAAATGATTCAACACAACGGGTATCATGTTCTCTTTACCAACAAAAAAGTGTTGCGTCTAAAAATTAAATCCGGCAAAGAATTCCGGGAGCATGTATTCACCGGTCATCATCGCCGGGAATTTAGAAGAATTGAAAGGCGACTCCGGGAAAATTTTAATTGCCAAATCGAACAACCGAAGTGTGATAATTTAACTGGGGATTTCGCGGTATATTGGCAACGGTTTATTCATCTATACCAGAAGAGTTGGAAACATTCATCCGCAAGATCGCTAAGCAATAGAGCTTCAGAAAATACGTTTTTTCAAACTATATTCAGGCATTTTGCCCAAATTGGGCGGTTATATGTTTCTTTTTTAAGATTGGATGGTACTGATGTTGCTTCCGATTGGCGTGTGCTGCACCAGGGGGTGGTTTACGGCTTACAAACCGTGTTTGATGAAAAATACCGGCGTTATGCTCCCGGCCTGTATTTACTTCAAACCGGTTTATTAAATTTAACCAAAGAAGGCAATCTCGAATTTGATTATTTAGGAAACCAACAATTTAAAAAATATATTTCAAACACACACCATACTTATCATGATATTTATATCCTGACCAGCAGTATTTACGGAAGAATATTAAAGCATTTCAGTACTTTCTCAAAAGCACGGTTCCGGTTTCTCAAATAATGAAGGGCTTATGATGAAAATATTGAAAAAAATAGTATTAATCTTTTACGAAAAGGTTTTCGATCGGTTGTTTGTTTTGCCTTTACAAATCAGTTTTTTCTTCAATCGGGAAATTGGGAGGGATTATAAATTCGGATACATTCAAAAGCTTAGCCTCATATTGAAATTCCGGAGAACCCTGAAGAAGGTAGAGACATTAAGCGAATGGATTGAACACCTCGAGATGGCGGCTGAAATTTTAAAGATTCCGCCTTCGGTTAAAGGTGATGTGATCGAGTGTGGCTGCTATAAGGGAGGCAGTACCATTAATCTTTCCATTGTATGTTCTATAGTTAACAGAAAATTGATTGTGTGTGACTCTTTCCAGGGACTGCCCGAGCCGGGTGAAGATGAAAAAGTGCATTAC
The DNA here is from genome assembly GCA_002049825.1 of Candidatus Zhuqueibacterota bacterium 4484_188. Classification (GTDB taxonomy): domain Bacteria; phylum Calditrichota; class Calditrichia; order RBG-13-44-9; family RBG-13-44-9; genus 4484-188. Next base: position 412 of record MVCZ01000189.1, on the reverse strand, counting down.
TCTGTTCACAAAGATCACTACGATCATTATGAAAGAGGTAAGTTTTTTGCTTCTTTGGAGGAAGTAAAAAATAACATAAAACAGTATGGTGAATTGGACGTATGCGAGTTTGTGGTTGGTTTTTTTGAAGACACGATGAAAAATTTGAACAGAGAGATTGTTATGGGTTTTTTGGACATTGATTTAATACAATCACTAAAACCGTGTCTTCAGGGAATTTGGCAGAATCTTCAAAATGAGTGCAAAATATATGTGCATGAAGCAAAAGACCTGGAACTGGTTTCACTATTTTTTGATCAGGTGTGGTGGCAGAAAACTTTCCGAACCGCGGCACCGGGTTTTGTGGGTGCCGGAACCGGCCTCCCGCTTCGGATTCGGAAAGGTTCCGAGCTTGGATATGCGGTAAAAAAAA
>MVCZ01000188.1 GCA_002049825.1 Candidatus Zhuqueibacterota bacterium 4484_188 | reverse complement strand
ATCATAACCAAAGCAGAATATTTTGCTTTATTTAAAAACGGCAGAAATGCGCACCGGGTAAACAGCTTGCTGTCTCAAATTTACTTGTTGTGCGGTTCGGGCAATCTGGCAAAAGCCGAATTTTTGCTGGAAACTCTCCATCAATCGGTTAACCAGAGTACCGTCTATTTTTATCCGGTTAATTCTTCCTATTAATGACGCGGTTGCCCGTTTGCATCTTTAAATTAATGACGCGGTTGCCCGTTTGCATCTTTAAATGAGCGCCGTTCCCTAAATTCTCCTTTTCCGGGGAATTCTTTCCTTTCGTTAAAACCTTTTCTATGAAGTGTAAAACAGGACAAAGCCGAAATCTACGCCACGCCCCGGCGGCGGCTTAGCTCACCGGTTTACCGGAGGGCACATCGCGGTCCGGTTGAACCAATGCCAGTGTGTCGCCGTCATTCACGGCCAACAGCATCCCGTTCGATTCGATCCCGCGGATTTTCGCCGGCTGCAGGTTCGCAACAATGATAATGGTTTTGCCAACCATCTCTTTGGGGGAATAATGCTGGGCAATTCCGGCAACAATCTGCCGTTCCTCTTCACCGACTTCTATCCGCAGTTTCATCAGTTTGTCGGTGCCTTTCACTTTTTCCGCGCTTAGCACCCGGGCGGTGCGCAACTGCATTTTCCGAAACTCGTCAAAACTGAGAAACGCCGGTTTCGTTTCTGCTTTTTCCGGTCCACCTTCGCTGAGTTTGCGCATATTTTCTATCTCGGCTTTTATTACCTTTTCGGGAATTTTTTGGAATAATATTTCAATGTCTTCAATAGAATGTCCTTCTTCAAGCGGCAATGTTCCGATATCTTCCCAGTTTGCCCGGTCGGATTCGTCCGGCAAGTGGAGCATTTTCCAGATTTTTGCCGAAGTAAACGGCAGGATTGGGTTCATCAGAATCGCCAGCGAATAAGCCGTCTGGGTGCACAAATTCAGGGTGGTGGCGCATTTTTCGGGATTGTTTTTACGGGTGCTCCATGGCTCCTGGTCGTTAAAGTATTTATTGGCGAAACGTGCCACATCCATAAACTGCCGGGTAGCTTCTTTGAATTGAAACTCGTCGATGGCACGCCCCACTTTTTCTTTCCCCTGAACCAGCCGGTCTATCAACTGCTGATCCAGATCATCCAGTTCACCCAAGTGGGGCAATTTACCGCCAAAATAGTTTCGCACAAAGATGAAGGTGCGGTTGACAAAATTGCCCAGGATATCTGCCAGCTCGTTATTATGTTTTGCCTGGAAATCTTCCCAGGAGAAATCTGCATCCCGGGTTTCCGGCATACTGATCGCCAGTGAATACCGCAGGGAATCCGCCGGGTATTTTTCCAGAAAATCTTCCACCCAGAGGGCAATTCCCCGGCTGGTGGAAAATTTGAGCCCCTTGATATTCAGGAATTCATTTGCCGGTACATTTTCGGGTAAAACATAATCGCCGTGCCCCATTAGCATGGCAGGGAAAATCAGGCAGTGAAACACGATGTTGTCTTTCCCGATAAAATGAATCAGGTTTGTGTCCGGGTTTTGCCAATATTCTTTCCACAGTTCCGGCTCGCCTTTTTTTGCCGCCCACTCTTTAGTGGCAGAAATGTAGCCGATGGGCGCATCGAACCACACGTAGAGCACTTTTCCGTTGGCATCCACGCCGGCTGCCTGTGCCACATCTTCGGGAAGCGCCACGCCCCAGGGCAGGTCACGGGTTACCGCCCGGTCTTTTAAACCATTGCTAAACCAACTTTGAATCTGACCGCGCACATTTGGTCGCCATTCCGGGTGTCCGGAGATCCATTTTTCCAGCTTCGGCTGAAATTTTGCCAGCGGTAAGTACCAGTGGGTGCTTTCTTTCAGAACCGGTTCCGCATCGGTAATGGCGCTGCGCGGGTTAATGAGGTCCGCCGGGCTCAGCGAGGAACCGCACTGTTCGCACTGGTCACCGTAAGCATCCTCGTAGCCGCAAACCGGGCAGGTGCCACGCACAAACCGGTCTGCTAAAAACATTTTCGCTTCCGGGTCGTAGAGTTGTTTATCGGTTTTCAGGACAAACAGATTTTTCCGGGCAAGTGTACGGAAAAAATCCTGGCTGGTCTGGTGATGAACCGGCGAAGAAGTGCGTCCGTAGTAATCAAAGCTCATTCCGAATTTCCGAAAGCTTTTTTCATTCATAAAATGGTAGCGATCAACAATCTCCTGTGGCGGTACGCCTTCCGAACGAGCGCGAATCATAATCGGTACTCCGTGCTCGTCGGAACCGCAAATGTACAGCGTGTCACGTTTTTTCAGCCGGCAGTAGCGGGCGTAAATATCTGCCGGTAAATAGGCGCCGGCTAAATGTCCCAGGTGCAGTGGTCCGTTGGCATACGGCAGCGCACTGGTAATCAGGTATCTCTTTTTACTCAAGAAGTCTCCTCTCTAAGCTACTTACTCATCTGTCCGATTTCTTCCAGGGAGAATTTTTCCAATTCATCATTGGGGAAGCGTACATAAATCGTTCCGTGAAAAATGTCGATTTTATCCACCACGCCTTTTCCCTGGGGCGTGCGAATGGTTTGTTCCACGCTGGGATATTTTTTCAATTCATTCAAATAAAAAACCTTTTCAAACGCCGAATGGTTTGTTCCACGCTGGGATATTTTTTCAATTCATTCAAATAAAAAACCTTTTCAAACGCCAGGCAGCACTTTAACCTGCCGCACACACCGGACAGTTTGGACGGATTCATGGGCAGCAGTTGGTCCTTGGCGTACTGGGCCGCACACACCGGACAGTTTTGACGGATTCATGGGCAGCAGTTGGTCCTTGGCGTACTGGGTGGAAATGGTTTCGAACTCGCGCATAAACGTAGCACAACACAAGCGGTAGCCGCAGGTACCGTAACCGCCGATTCGTTTGGCTTCGTCGCGTACCGGTAGCCGCAGGTACCGTAACCGCCGATTCGTTTGGCTTCGTCGCGTACCCCGATTTGCCGCCGCTGGTCGGAGGTGAAATAGAAAATCAGCTTGTTACGGTCGAACTGATATTCCACATCTACCAGCTTCATGTTCAAATTACGCTTGGCAATTTTCTCCTTGCACACCCGGAACGCTTTTTCCTCTTCCAGCCGGTTCTCTTTCAGCTTTTTCAGATTCTCCGGTGTTGCCAGACGCATTACCTTAAGCGGTTCACCCTTGAAATCTTTCAGACTTAATACTCGTCCAATAGCTACCACTTCCCCCAGGTCTTCACCGCGATCGGTTTCAACGATGACATTATCGCCGGTTTTTAATTGTATTTCAACAGGATTTGTATATATCCCGGTTCGGTTTCCCTTGAATGCAACTTCCACTAACTCGGCAGGCATAAGACAACACCCTTTATTTTTAAGACTGATTTCGAATCAGTTGATAAAGTTTAATAGAGAGGTTTAAAAAAATCAATGTAGGATTTAAATTTCTGGGATCGCCTAATTCCTGGTAAGCATTTTCGACCGTTGATATAATGAACGGAAAATCGACATTAGGGTACGCGCGGGCAAATTTCCCGACATTTTCTTCAATATCGGCGTTAATCAACGGCTCCTTTTTTTCGATAACTACAATCTTCCGCAGGAATTCAACCGCCTGGTCGCGCTTTTCCAGAATATTGTCCTGCATAAAATCGAAAGCCAGTTTGATGTTGCCCGCAGCCAGGCGAATGATGCCGGCTAAATTTGCCGGTGTTTCCGGCTGGTATTTATGAATAATTTTAAGTATTACGTCGCCTTCCAACAGCGGAAAATGAACCAATTGGCATTCTTCCAGGATTTTCAGCAGCGCATTTGCCGCTGGCGCCTGCATCTGGTCCGCATCGCTGATGATGAAAACTTTTTTCTTCCCTTCATACAATTTGAACTTGGCTTCGCGTTTTAGCTCGCGCACCGTGTCGATGGCAATAAAACTGTTCTTCCCGTGAAACCCGATTCTGCGGAAAGGATTGGCAGCTTTCTCCGCCAGATTCTCGATAATTTCCTCCACTTTCACGTTTTTTTTGCCGGGTATCGGGAAAACAAATTTCACGTCCGGGTGTTGAAGGTGCGCTATTTTCTGGCAGGCGGGACAGCGCTGGCAAACGTGCAGCGGTCCTTTCTGGCAATTCAGCAGTTTTGCCAGTTCGATTGCCAGTGCATCCTTGCCGCTGCCTTCGTTCCCGTAAAAAAGGAAGGCGTGGGGCAGGCGCCCGGCACGGATGGCTGCTAAAATTTTCTCCTGAATTTCCAAATGTCCAAGTTCGGGGTTGAATGCGGTTCTTTCCATTGAAGTGTTCTGTAATTTATCGTTTTGCCGATTAAGGTTTCGGAATAGATTTCGTTTCTTTCCGACCGGCTGCCCGGAAAAAATTGTCAGTTTCGAACGGAACTTCTCAGCTTAGGCACAACCGGTTATTTCGATACATAAAATAATCCCCGGTAAAAAGAAAAGACTGTTTAACCGTTTATTCCTGTTCTACTGCAATCACCAGTTTATGCACCCCGTTCTGACGGGCTATATCCATAACTTTAACTACAAAACCGTGATGAACATTTTTATCGGCATTGATAATTAAACTGTGATCGATGCTTTTTTTCATGGCGTCTTTTAAAATAGGCGCCAGGTTTTCCAGGCTGATTTCTTTGTTGCGGAAAAACAGTTTTTGATCCCGGTCGATAAATAATACTGCCTTTTCGATCTTTTCTAAATCGGTCTTTTTTGCTTCCGGCAGCGCCAGTTTTATACCCGGTTGCTCCAGGAAGGTCGATGAGACGGCAAAGAAAATAATCAAAATAAACAGCACATCAATCACCGGTGTTATGTTCAGCAGCAATTGAGGTTTTTTCTTGCCGGTTAGCAGTTTCATCGATCCGCTCTTTTTTCCGAGAATTTTTGCTTCTTCGCTTTTCTGCAATAAAAATTGCTGAATTCCACTGACAATTGCAAGGAGAAAATGAATCGGGTCGTATGATCACACTGAATGGTGGGCGTTGAAAAAGAATTTAGTTTGTATCTCAATTTCTCCGGCACCACTTCCCCTTCTCCTATCAGGAAAAGGGGAAGGGGAAAAGTGATCGTTTATAGTGCCGACATTTTAGGGGGGATAGGGTTGAGGTTGATTCGTTTCTATCTGCAT
>MVCZ01000187.1 GCA_002049825.1 Candidatus Zhuqueibacterota bacterium 4484_188 | reverse complement strand
ATAAACTGCTCTTTGTACATTTGCTGCAGAAAGACAACCGTTCGTTCATCTGCAGGTTTTACCCGTTCGGCAAATTTTTCATCCAGTAATTTGCTGATGTTAGCAACGGTGTGTTCTCCATCGCAGCACTGCCAGACAAAACTGCCCACTTCATCCAGTTTTACCCGTCCCGCCGGCAGATTTGGTTTGGGTAAAATTTTCCGGAACAACCAGTTCTCCTGCCGGGGAACGATGACCACCACCCGTCCGTTTTCGTCTGTTTCGGAGTCAAACTCCCGGATGGGGTAGAGTTGTAGCCATTCCGCGATAATATCTTCCCGTTTGCTTTTTTTACGCCGTTTCATTTTTCCTCCACCTCCATTTTTAAATAGCGCCTCAGGGTTTTCTGGTCAATTTGTAAAATCCGGGCTAACTCGGTCTTATTGGGTAATTCTTCAAACAACGCCTTTACGTACAGGGCGGTCATTTCCCGGAGAGTGAATTTTTTTTCCACCGCGTGGTCGAGCAACGACTTTTCCGGCGGCATGAATTGTTTCCGGACATCAGCACGGGTAATCTTTTTGGGGTGAAAGAGCAACAGGTTGGTAGCACAATTTTTCAATTGTCGCAAATTTCCCGGCCAAGGCAGGGTTTGGAGAAAAGGATAAACTGGCGATTCAATTTGGGGTAATGCCATTTGTTCCTGGTTGCACACCTCACGAACAAACTGGTCAAAGTAAAGGGGAATGTCTTCTTTGCGCTCGGACAATGATGGTATTCGCACTACGAAGCCGGCAAGCCGGTAAAACAAGTCCTCCCGGAAGCGACCCTGTGCAATCTCACGGGACAAATTCCGGTTTGTGGAAGCCAGAATCCGGACATCGACTTCGATTTTCTCGTGTCCGCCCAGCGGAAAAAAGCTTTTTTCTTCGATCGCCTGAAGCAATTTTGCTTGGACACCAACCGGTAGATCGCCGATTTCATCGAGCAGGATGGTACCGCCGTCAGCCAGGCGAAATTTGCCGATTGTGGCTCGGTCGGCACCGGTGTAAGCGCCGCGGGTGTGACCAAACAGTTCACTTTCTACCAACTGCGGTGGCAGGTTGGCACAATTCAGCCCTACAAAAGGTTTATCGACACGTTTGGAAAGTGAGTGAATCAGCCCGGCAAAATAATTTTTCCCGGCGCCGGTGGGTCCGGTAATCAGTACCGGCGTGTCTGCCTGGCTTATCGACTGTGCATTGCGCCGGAGGTTCTCCGCGGCAGTGCTAGTACCCAGAATTTGAAAGCGGCGTATCTTTTCCCGGAACTGATCACGCAGATTTGCATTTTCCCGCTCCAGCGTATTCATCTCGAACGCCTTGCGAACAAAAATCGGAATCTCAGTTTCCAGCCGGTCGTCTTTCTGAAAAACTGCGTACACCCCTAACCCCTGAACCTGCAGCAGAAGTTCCCGCTCGGTAAATGCACTGACCACAATTATCTTTGATTGGATGCCGCTCTCCAATATCTGTCGAATCACCGAAATCCCTTGGTCGGGGTCGGGCAAACCCAGGTCCATAATAATGACGTCGAAGTACTGATTCCGGATGGTTTCCATCGCTTCCGACCGTGACAGGGAAAAGCTAAAGTGGCAGGAATTTCTGAGCCAGATTTTATACAGTCTGCGCCAATTTAATTGGTCTTCAACAATAAGGACGCGTGGAAGAACGGTTTCGCTCATATTCAAAAGTTAAATATCGGTCTTAATAATAACGGGTATTTCTTTGCGAAGTTGAGCCACCCAAGCTTTGAACTCTTCCTCGCGTTTACGCTGCAGTGCCCATTGTTCAATTTGCTCCCAGTCGTCTTTCAAGCGGAGTTCCCGCGCTTCCTGGCGGGAATTTAACCGGACAATGTGGTAGCCAAACTCAGTTTTAAACGGCTCGCTGATTTCGCCCTCCTTCAGCGAACTTACCGCGCGGGCAAATTCCTTGATTTGGAAACCACCTTCCTCGAACATTCCTAAATGCCCCTTGTCTTTTTGCACGTTCGGGTCTGCAGAATATTTCAGCGCCATTTCCTCGAAGGTGGAATCGCCGGACAGAATTTTCCGACGAATGTTTTTCAGCCTCCGGACAACCCGTTCTTCGTCCTGTTTGGTTGGTTGCAACCGGATTAAAATATGGCGAACGTGAATACGTTCTCCCTGCCGGTCGAGTAGTTGAAACTTCCCTGCGGGAAATCTTGATCAGACCAAATTTGCGCTCACGCAACATACCGATTCGCATCTGATTGCTGATTTCTTTCCGGAGATCCTTCTTGATTTTGAACAAGGGCTCGGAATAGTACTCTTCCAGTTTTTCCGTGGAACCGGCTTGCTGGATCAAATAATCCAACTGCTGCTTCAGGCTTTGATCCACCTTTTCTTCATCGGATTTTATGGTGTCTTCGTCCGCTTTGATGAGCAGGAGCTTCTGATCAATCAGGTTCTGCAAGAATTTTTTCCCCAACTGGCGGTAAATTTCCGGTTGCTGGCTGATGTCAATTTTATTTTGAAAAGCATACTGTGTGACCAATCCGTTCACTTCCGAGAGCAGAATGACATTATCGCCCACAATTGCCGCAATGCCGTCTATTAATTGCTGGGACGACAGAGACGGGCTGAGCAGGAAGATAAAGAGAAGTGCGCTTTTCAGAAAATTTTTCATGGCTGTCCTTTAAAATGTAAAATATTTTAAACCGCTTACGAGCGACTAATTAATATGTTCCGGGAAAATTTCAACCCGGTAATTTTCCAGATTCTTTTTTGCCAGGTTTTTGTTTATTTTCTCGCGCTTGATGTTCATCAGACGGAGCTTGATTTGCTCTTTCACCAGGTCCAGGCTGCGATAGCTGCCTTCGGGTTGTTTGTCCATCATTTGAAAATAATAATAACCCGAAGCCAGGCGAATGGGTCCGTAAATTTTTCCGGTCTTTCCGTTTTTAGCGTAGCGCAAAACTTCCTTTCGCAAACTATTGAGCGGCACATATCCCAGGTCGCCGTTCTTCTCCAGTAACCGGTTTTCCTGTTTGTCCAGGTAATTTTTCCGAATAACCTTCAGCAGCGATTTACTCTCCCTGATTTCCCGGGCAATGGCTTTATCCAGATTCTCCAGGAAAAGTTGAATCAGGTTAACCTCGCTTTGCTCCCGAACAAATTCTTCTTGGTTCTCTTTATAATAATTGGAAATTTCCTCGTCGGTTACGATGATTTTCTGGGGTTGTTTTGCCCGAAGGTATTTGTCGGCAAGCAATTCCCGTTTTAGGTTGTCCAGGCTCCATTGTTCGTAAGGACTCAGGGTAATCCCCTCTTCCCGTGCAGAGAGATAGAGAGTGGTTCTTTGAACCCAGCGTTCGATGTATTGACGGGCAACCGCATCTTTCTGGTTGTTTTTCAACCCGGGCGGTAGCCAATCGTCGAGCTGGCTGCGGGTCAGGTAGTAATTTTCCACCCGGGCAACCACATCAATTTCCGCCACCTTTTCGCGATGACAGCCAAAAAGGAAAAGCATAAAGGCTATGAATAATATTCCTGCTGGTACTGTTTTAGACAATCCCATAAGCTAACTCATTTTTTCCAGTAATTTTTCGTTTATCCAGAACGGATATTTCTGGTGAAGTTCATCCATCATCGCTTTTCGGATCTTGTTTCCGTGGTCCCGCTTTACAGCTGCTTCGACCAGGGTACGCACTTCTTTCAGGCTTTTTTGTCGCCGGGGCTTAAAATCGCCGGTTTTCAGAATGTAATAAAAAATACCATATTGCATAGGCCCGATAATCTTGTTCGGTCCGGCGTCAAATGCTTTTTTCATCATTTCGCCCAGGGCAGAGCGGTCGGTCTGGTAACCCAGATAACCACCGCGGCTTTTCCGCCCCTTTTTCTCGGTGTACTTTTTCGCCAAATCTTCAAACTTGGCTTTATTTCGTTTTGCCATTCGGGTGATTCTTTTTGCCAGCGCTTCGTCTTTCACTGCAATTTCCCAAATCTGAATTTTCCGGGGGTCAATGTATTTTTCCTTGTTTGCCTGGTAATATGCCTGCAATTCATCCTCGGTAAAACTCACCTTCTCGCGCACCTGGTGTTTTTCCAGCAATTCTGCCAGCTTGTGCTCGGTAAGGCGTTTTATTTCCTTAACGATGTCCGGATTTTTTTCAAGTCCTTTCTTCCGCGCGGTGATAATCCAGGCGTAATAATTGATCTGGTTTTCAAGCGCCTTTTTTACCTGGGTAGTGTCCTGGTAGCGCTGGTAAAATTTATGAAACCGTCCCCGGAACTGGTCAATAAATTGACCGACCGAAAACTCCTCGCCATCGATTCGGGCTAATTTAACCGCCCGCTGGTCTTCACTAAACTGATTGTCCTGCGGATTGGGACCTTTTTTCCAGGCTTTCACCGTTTTATTTCCTTCATTCCGGTAGTTTCTTTGAAACAGTTCTTTTTTCAGGCGTTCTTTCTCCTGGTCGAAATCGGCGTACCCGGCTTTTTTCCGCTTTTCGTTTACCTTGACAATAAAAATCGCCTTGTCGGTTACCACCGGTCCCACCACGCTGTTTTCCCCGGCGTTCATTAGCGCTTTATCTACCGCGATATCAAACATGCCGGCGCGGTAAGGGTCCAGCACACCCTTGCGGGTTTTGGCGGTGGGGTCGTCGGAATACTTTACCGCAATCTCTTCGGCATCCGCCCCGTCTTTTAGCTGCTGAACTACTTCGCTTGCCAATTTTTCCGCTTCCTCTTTGCTCCGTTTCGCTTTTACATATTGGGCGTTGTTAAAACCAATCAACACCGCCACACCCTTAATATCGTACCCTCGTATTTCAAAATAAGTGCGTAAAACATTTTCCTCTTTCTCGTAACCAAGTTGTTTGGCTTTGATTATTTTCAACCGGAATTCCAGCAATTCATTTAAGGTTTTTTTCTTGTCTTCCAGAGAGATCTCGCTCAAGTCATTTTTCTGAAATTGGTTCTTTAAGACCTTCTCATATTCTTCTCGTGTCACAACCTCATCCCCAACTTTTCCGACAATATCGCCCTTCTTGGCGCACTGAACCAGAAACAACAACAGAAAAAGACCAGACATGAAGAAAGAGAGATGAACCAGAAACAACAACAGAAAAAGACCAGACATGAAGAAAGAGAGATAACGCATTGTAGGAACCTCCTTGGCTAATTATTTGAACAAATTCTGTTTACCTTTCTAAAAGCTTGTGAAATTATAGTATACCTACAGGTTTTGCAAGAAAAAAAGCTTGTGAAATTATAGTATACCTACAGGTTTTGCAAGAAATTTTTTGTAAAGCTTAAATAATCCATAATGTTTTTTCCCGGCAGATTTAAATGAACCTTTAAGCCGTTAGTTTGGCTGAAATTTACCGGCGCCATATTCTGATTTATGTAGCGCGGCAGTTCCTTTTCTACAAAATGATCGGTTTCAACCACTTTTTCATCCAGGTGCAGGGTCAGTTTGTTCTGATGAATTTTCACTTGCTTAATGAGCCGCAGGCTGGCGAGTCTTTTAATTCTTACCATTTCAATCAGCCGGGCGGCTTCTTCGGGAAGTGGTCCGAAGCGATCACGAAGTTCTTTTACAAAATCATCGATTCCGGAAAGACTTTCCAGGTTTAACAACCGGTGGTAGATCATTACCTTTTCGCTGCCGGATTCAATATATTCATCGGGAATGAACATGTCCGTGTCAACCTCGACAGCGGCATCAACTTTGGGCAATTTTTCCCCGTTTGTTTCCTGTGGCAGGGCTTGGTTGTGTACGTGATCTACTTCCTCCTGCAATATTTTCTGGTACAAATCGTACCCTACTGCGTTGATGTAACCGCTCTGCTGATGTCCCAACAGGTTTCCCGCCCCGCGAATTTCCAGATCGCGCATGGCAATTTTCAGCCCCGATCCCAGATCGGAAAATTCTTCGATAGCATACAGGCGTTTCAGAGCAATGTCGTTCAGCCGGTCGTGAGGCGGGACAATCAGGTAAGCATAAGCCTGCCGGTCGGATCGTCCGACCCGCCCGCGCAACTGGTAAAGCTGTGCCAGTCCAAACCGGTCGGCCCGGTTCACGATTATGGTGTTGGTGTTGGGAATGTCCAGTCCGTTTTCGATAATCATGGTGGCAACTAATACATCGAATTCTTTATTATAAAACCGGCGCATGACTTCTTCCAGTTCCCGCTCGCGCATTTGCCCGTGGGCAATGGCAATCTTCGCCTGTGGTACAATCTGCCGGAGAATTTCCGCCACACCCTGGATGGTTTGCACCCGGTTGTGCACAAAAAACACCTGTCCGCAGCGGTCCCTCTCTTGGGTAATTGCCCGGTAAATCAACTCTTTGTCCCATGTGCAAATTTCGGTAATAATTGGTTGCCGGTTGTTCGGCGGCGTGTCGATGGTCGATAAATCGCGCGCACCCATCAGCGCCATTTGCAGCGTGCGGGGAATGGGTGTTGCGGTCAGGGTAATGGTGTCAACATTTACCCGCAACTGGCGCAGCTTCTCCTTGTGTTTCACGCCAAACTGCTGCTCTTCGTCTACGATGAGCAAACCCAGGTCCTTGAATTCAACATCTTTCGAAAG
>MVCZ01000186.1 GCA_002049825.1 Candidatus Zhuqueibacterota bacterium 4484_188 | reverse complement strand
TCACCGCTCACGATATTGGTTTGAAAGATTTGCTGGATGCGCTTTATTTGTTAGAAAAACAGCCGGAAATTATATTATTTACTATCTCAATTGCACAATTGGATCGGGTAACATTAGCACTCTCGCCTTGTCTGCAGGAAGCAATTGAAACTGCCGGTGAAGAGATTATCCGATTTTGCCGAACATTTGATGCATAGACATAAAAAAAGGAGAAGCCCTACTGCAAGTTCAGAACTTCTCCTGAGAATTTTTTAATCTAAAATATCTGCTTCGTCTTTTTCAATAAACTTCCAACCGCCTACCATCGAAGAAGTAACGCCGCGCCCTTCCACATAATCGTGGTAAAATACCAGGTAAATGTGGATCAGGGAAAAGATAACGAATACCCACATCATAGCATGGTGCCACTGGCGCACTGCGAAATCGCCGCCCATCAGGGGAACAATCCAGGCAAACATCTGGGCAAACCAGTGTTTGCTCATGGCTGCATAAAGCCCAAATCCGGTAAACACTTCGAATAAGAATGCCAGGAACAGGATGAAGTAAGAAAAAGCAGCCAGGGCATTGTGCCCGATTGAGGGGAGCGGTCCCTTGCGAATTTGTAAAATATCAATCCGCAGAACCCGCAGCATTTCGTGCCAGTTTGCCCTGGTTACCGGTAAATATTTGGAGAAACGCGAATATCGGTTTCCCACAAATCCCCAGTAAATCCTGAAAAGATAATTGAAAAGAAAAATGTAGGCTGTGGCGAAATGGATGAATCGTATCGTACCAAACCAGTATTGTTTGCTGGCTTCTGCCGAACTGTGAATAGCTAACGGTTTTCCGATAAGATAGCCGGTCACGGCAAGCACCAGCACGCACGCCGCATTTACCCAGTGATAGACCCGCACCGGGATTTGCCAGACGTAAACCTGGTAGAATTCTGAATGTTTTACGTTTGCCATGATAGCCCCTCCTACATAAAGCTGATTTGGTTCAGGTGTTTGCCTTCCGGGTCGTGCAGGTGTACCGCGCAGGCAATACAGGGATCGAATGAATGAATGGTGCGCAGTATCTCCAGTGGTTTGTGCGGATCCGCCATCGGTGTATCAAGTAGCGAAGCTTCGTAGGAGGAACGTTTCCCGTTTACATCCCGGGGTGAAGCATTCCAGGTGCTGGGGACCACCAACTGGTAATTGGCAATCTTTTCATCTTTAATAACAATCCAGTGAGCCAAAGCACCGCGCGGCGCTTCTGACAAACCGACTCCCTTTGCTTCTTTGGGCCAGGTGTGTGGTGCCCATTTCTCCGAATTGAACATTCGGGTGTCGCCGTTTTTGATGTTGGTAATAAGCTGATTATGAAAATCTTTCATCCAGTGGGCGACCAAACGGGTTTCCAGTCCACGGGCAGCGGTTCTGCCAAGTGTGGAGAACAGTGCGGTCACCGGCACTTTCAGTTTTTGCAGTGCTTCGGTAATCACTTCCTGCACATCCTTGTTTCCCGAAGCATAAGCAACCACCAGTCGCGCTAATGGACCGACTTCCATCGGGTGATCTTTCCAGCGTGGTGTCTTGAGCCAACTGTATTTCTGGTCGACATTCAAATGTTCGTAGGGCGGTTTGGGACCGGTGTAGTTGAACTCGCTCTCACCTTCCCAGGGATGCAACGATTTGTCGTCACCTTCTTCATATTTGTACCAGGAGTGGGTTACATACTCTCTGACCTGATCCGGATCGTCCCCTTTCACTTCGTGCACTTCGTTCAAATTGCGGTTTAATACAGCACCGCGCTGAAATTTGAAGTTGCCGGGATCGTTGTACCCGTTGGTCGGTAAATCACCGTATGCCAGGTAGTTTGGTAAGCCGCTGCCAATGCTGAACCACTCCTTGTAGAAAGAGGCAACTGCTAAGAGGTCGGGGATGTACACCTGCTCCACGAACTGAATTCCATCGTCAATCAGTTTGGCGATGAACGAAAGACGTTCGGCATTCAGAGCGGTTGCATCGTCGATATTAATTGAGCAGGGCGCGCCGCCGACCAGGTAATTCGGATGCGGGTTTTTGCCGCCGAGAATGGTGTGTACTTTGACAATTTCTTTTTGCCATTCCAGGGCTTCCAGATAGTGAGCCACACCGAGCAAATTCACCTCGGGAGGCAACTTATATGCCGGGTGTCCCCAGTAGCCGTTGGCAAAAATACCCAACTGTCCGCTTTCCACGAAAGTCTTAATGCGGTTTTGCACATCCTGGAAATATTTCGGGGAACTTTTGGGCCAGCGGGAAATGCTTTTGGCAATCCGGGAAGTTTCTTTCGGGTCTGCTTTCAGAGAACTCACCACATCGACCCAATCCAACGCATGAAGATGGTAAAAGTGAACCACGTGGTCCTGCAGGTATTGGGCACAGAACATCAGGTTACGCACCAGTTCGGCATTGGGCGGAACGATAATTCCCAGTGCGTTTTCCACCGTTCTGACCGAAGCAAGCGCGTGGACGGTGGTACACACACCGCAAACTCTTTCGGTAAAAGCCCAGGCATCACGCGGGTCCCGGTCTTTCAAAATAATTTCAAGCCCCCGGACCATGGTGCCTGCAGAGTAAGCATTGGTAATTTTTCCGTTTTTCACCTCGGCAGCTTTGCATCTTTCACGCTATGCTCGATCTCCTCCTTAATTAATTTTCGCTTGCGAATATTAGTGGAGATGGCATGTGCAGCGATTCCGGCTACCGTACCGACACCAACGATTGCACCGATTGTATCGGCAGTGGTCTCGATGCCGAATCCGGGGAAGGAAGCCAGGTGCTGGTAGAAAGGACCGTTATCCCAAAAGTTGGCTTCGCTGCAGCCAATGCAACCATGACCTGACTGAATGGGATAACTTACCCCATTATTCCATTTGATAATGCCACAAGAATTGTAAGTAACCGGTCCCCGGCAGCCCATTTTGTAAAGGCAATAGCCTTTCTTCGCGTTTTCGTCATCAAAGGTTTCCACAAACAAACCGGCGTCGTAAAATGGCCTGCGGTAGCAGGAATCGTGAACTCGCTTGGAATAAAATGCCTTCGGTCGTCCCAAACCGTCCAGGTGCGGGAGGCGGTCAAAGGCCAGTATATGAACGATGACGCCAGCCATCACTTCGGCGATGGGAGGACACCCCGGCACATTAATGATTGGTTTACCGGAGATAACTTTGTGAATGGGCGTAGCGCCGGTGGGATTTGGTTTTGCCGACTGAACACATCCGTTGGATGCACAGCTTCCCCAGGCAATAATAGCTTTTGCTCCGTTGGCGGCTTCCTTCACCACATCCAGCGCTGTCCGACCTCCAATAGTGCAGTAAATGCCGCCATCTTTGGTTGGAACCGATCCTTCGACGGTCATGATGTATTGACCGTGATATTTTTCCATGGCTTGGTGAAGCGCTTCTTCCGCCTGGTGACCGGCTGCCGCCTGCAAAGTCTCGGAATAATCAAGTGAAATCCGGTCCAGAATTACATCCGCTACAATCGGGTGTGAAGAGCGAATAAACGACTCGCTGCAACAGGTACATTCCTGGAAATGAAACCAAACGACCGGCGGGCGGGGTTTGGTTTCCAGGGCACGAACGACGGTAGATAACCCGCTGGCATGAATTCCGGCTGCGGCAGTAATATAACCGCAAAAGCGCAGAAAGTCACGCCGTGAGTAGCCCTGTTGCTGCATTTTTTCCCACAGGGTTTGAGGCTTTTCGGACATGGAACACCTCCTTGGTTAGTTTGAGATATGCATCCTATTCAATAAATGCTGCCTTCATAAATGAAGCACTCGAACGTTCGGATAATTTGAATTTTAAAGAAAACAGAATTGTACTAACGAGCGGATGTGTGACACCACCGGTGGAAGCATGATTTTTCGGATTCGTTTCATTTCGTAGCACAATTGCTTTGCGAAATGTTACATTTGAATATATGAAAAAAATATTTAGAGTCAAGAAAATAATTTTTTTGTTGTAATTTTATTATAATGAGGAATGGAATATCGTTTTTTTTTTGTTGTAATTTTATTATAATGAGGAATGGAATATCGTTTGAATAACAAGTTTTTGTGAATAAATATTATTAAGATTCATTTTCAATAAACAACAAACACCCTGACTTCATCGATTCTTTGAAAATTAAATGTTCAATGGGGTTCTTTTTAAGCCCGAGATTAAAAACAATTCATTACATATATTGATTCAATCTTTCCGGTCGAAGGCATACGAGGTGTGGATGTAAAACCCGGATTTTTCGGTTATTTCACCCACAATTCGGGAATCAGTTTCACCCAGATCGTGCAATTCCTGTAAGCAGGAATCCGCATGTTCTGCCGGAGCAGTAAATAATAAACCACCGGAGGTTTGCGGATCACACATCAGATTTAAATTTCGCTCATCGAAATCATGCGGTATGTTTATGAATGGTTCCAGGAATCGGCGGTTCTCCTTTAAACCGCCGGGGAGATTTTCTTTTATTACGTAATCCGAAACATTGGGAAAAAGGGGTATTTGGCTGGTAAAAATTCTGGCTGATTTTTTACTGCCTGCCATCATTTCGTAAAGGTGCCCCAGGAATCCGAACCCGGTAATGTCGGTACATGCAGTTACACTGTGCCGCAACATGACCTCCGAAGCGATGCGGTTGAGTTTTTTCATCACTGCGGTAACCTTTTCCAGTAATGCATCCGGCAGCCGGTCATATTTTAACGCGGTGGTCAGGATGCCGGCACCCAGCGGTTTGGTCAGAATGAGCTTGTCTCCGGTTTGGGCGGTGTTATTCCGGACGATTTTTTTGGGGTCGGCTAAAGCAGTAACCGCCAGTCCAAATTTTATTTCCGGGTCTTTCACCGAATGTCCTCCCAACAGGGCAACGCCTGCCTCTTTTACTTTCTCGTAGCCGCCCAGGATAATCTGCGCCAGAATCTTTTTGTCCATCGTGGCAATGGGAAAACCGACAACATTTAGCGCGGTTAGCGGCTTGGCGCCCATGGCATAAATGTCGCTGAGGGAATTTGCCACGGCAATTTGACCGTAGTCGTAGGGATCATCTACCACCGGTGTGAAAAAATCAATGGTTTGCACCAGCGCTAAAACCAGCAGGTTTTTATTCTGTGGGTCTGAAATCTGGCTTAATATATCCTCAAGGTCACCCGGACCTATTTTGCTGGCTCAGCCGGAGCAGGTAACTAAATGGGTTAATTTAAATATTTCTTCCCGGGTCATTTTTTCTTCCTGTTTATGCAAACAATTTACAGCCTTCCAAAGATTGGAACAAATATATTTTCCCATGGATAAAATTCAAAGGGGAATTCTTAGTGGAATTTGATAAAGATTTTTAAATGAGATTTTGAAATAGAAAAAAGAATTTCTAATTTTAGCGGCGTTGGAGAGGTGCCGGAGCGGTTGAACGGGGCGGTCTCGCCACATAGTGGTTCCTATGGAAAAAACCGTTGACCCTTTTGGGGTCCCGGGGTTTCCACAAAGAGT
>MVCZ01000185.1 GCA_002049825.1 Candidatus Zhuqueibacterota bacterium 4484_188 | reverse complement strand
CGGAAACTGATTGATGATTTTAGAGGTGAACTGCCCCGCGAAATCGACCCGATGTTGCAGCTTCCCGGGGTGGGTCGGAAAACCGCGGCAATGGTTTTGGGAAACGCGTTTGGTTTACAACAGGGAATTGCCGTCGATACCCACGTGAAGCGGGTTGCACAACGCCTGGCACTTTCCGCCGAGAAAAATGTGGACAAAATTGAGCGCGATTTTCGCGAATGGTGCCCTTCGCCAGATAAAGTAATATAACCCGTTGTGCTAATAAGAATTCTTTTAGCTTACTGTAAACCGCTTTCCGTAGGAACCACTATGTGGGAAGCGGTTATCAAATATAAGGATTGAGGATTTCATTCACCTTGCTTGGCATAGCCATCCCTTTGGGAAAAGCAAGGTGTTGTCTCAAAACAGGGTTGAGTTAACACCCGGATTCATCCGGGTGAACACACACAAATTCATCACTTAATAACCGTTTTTCGCGTAGTGATCCCGATGGGAAACGGTTTTTCAAATTAATTAGCACAACGGGTTAATATAAATAATCGGTTGTTCATTGGAGATACTTCAAGTCAAATGAAGCTACTGGTCTTGCGAGAAATATCGCAACACGTGTTGCAAAGCGGAATCCGGTTTTAAATCGGCAATTCGCCGGCGTAACCGGTAGCTTTCATCAAGCGCTTCTTCTGATAAAATCTTATGTTCCTTCCGGGTACCCGATTCATTGATATTAATGGCAGGAAACATTCGCTGATCAGCACACTCCCGGGAAAGAACCAGGTCGAGATTTCCGGTTCCTTTGAATTCATTATAAATCACTTTGTCCATCCGGCTACCGGTGTGGATTAAAATAGAAGCGAGCACAGTAAGTGAGCCGCCGTGCTCCACGTTCCGCGCCGCGCCGAAAAAACGCCGGGGAATTTCCAGCGCATTGGCGCCCAGACCGCCCCTTCCAGGTTGCGTTGGAAATCGGTCACTTCTTCGGGACGCTCGTCCACCAGCAAAATAAACACCGTCACCTCCGGGTGATTCTGCCGCACCGCCCGGGCGATGGTTTTCAGAAGCGTGGTCTTTCCCGCTTTGGGCGGAGAAACAATCATACCGCGCTGCCCTTTGCCAATCGGCGTCAGGGTATCGATCAACCGACCGGTGATATCTTTTGGCGAGGTTGTGATGTGCAACTGCTCCTCCGGATCTGATATCTTTTGGCGAGGTTGTGATGTGCAACTGCTCCTCCGGATCAATGCTTACCAGGGATTTGATATCAGGAACCTGCATATATTCCTCTGGTGAAACATCGTTACAAAGCAAAATCCTTTGCAGAATCGGACGCCCGCTTCTGCGGCGCTTTAAACCACCACCGGGCATTATTTCCAATATTCCTTCACGACGTCGTTTCTTCATTAAGCAGGTTCCGTTCTCATTCTTTCAGTTTTTAAAAATCTATTCATTGATCGGTGGTAATTATTTTTCACAGTTTGTTTTTCCGAACTGTATTAAATTATTGATACAACAATTTAGTTTAAAATCCGTGCCATTCCAACTGGTACTTGGAAGATTGTTGAAAGTCTTAATAAATTTTTGCTTTGAAAATTCCGAGAAATTACTAAGAACCCGGTGCAGCCATCTCACACGGGTATTCCGAACAAACAAAAAAATAAACGCACTTTTTACTTCAAAACAACAAGTTTGAGACATTTTCTGAATTTAGCGGTTTTCATTCTGTAAATGTAGATGCCGCTGCTTACCAGGTTACCGGCATCGTTTTTCCCGTCCCATACTACCGATTTGCGACCGGCACTCTGATAAGCACTGACTAATGTTTTTACTCGCTGTCCCAAAATGTTATAAATTTCCAGGTCCACCCTGCCCGCGAACGGCAAATCGTAACGAATGACTGTGGTCGGGTTAAAAGGATTGGGATAGTTCTGGTATAATGCATACTTTTTCGGTATCTGTTTTTTTTGATTTAAAGGGCCTGAAAGAATGCTATTTTTCAAGATGGTGACCGAATTACTCTCGTTATTGGTTGTGGCAAGATCTAAATCGCCGTCATTATCCAGATCGCCGGCAACAACTGTAATGGGCTTCTCTGCGATGAAATTAAATCAAAACCACCTGTACCGTTGTTGGCAAAAACAGACAGGCTATCCGCACCGTAGCTCGTGACCGCCAAATCCAGATCACTGTCCCGGTCAAAATCTCCGATAGTGACAAACCTTGGATTATCCGGAACACTCAACCTGGTTTCTTCCGTAAAATTTCCTCCGCCTTCATTGAATAAAATAGAAACGCAGTCGAAGTAACGGTTGACCACGGCTAAGTCCAAATCACCGTCTTCGTCCAAATCGCCGTTTGCGATTCCCCAGGCATCAATCCCTGAGAACAGGGTGGTAACTTCTCCGAAACCGCCACTCCCGTTGTTTTTTATTATTTGAACCGACCTTGAAGTCAGGCTTGATATGGCTAAATCAATGTCCCAGTCCCGGTCGAAATCACCGGCGGTTATTCCAACCGGATGTTCAAAAACCGTGACAGCAGAAGTCAGAGAGAAATTTCCGTTCCCGTTGTTTTGCAAAATATTTACCTTATTAAATTCCCAATTGGTAATGGCTAAATCCGCCAATCCGTCTCCGTTAAAGTCGCTCACGGCAACAGAATATGATGCTTCTTCGGTTCCGGGAATAAACGCCTGATTAAAATTTCCGCTCCCGTCATTTATCAAGATTGAAGCATTATCGACAGACAGGTTGGAAGTTGCCAGGTCTAAATCGCCATCGTTGTCCAGGTCGCCGGCAGCGATTGAATACGGCCACTGACCCACGCCCGGGTTCGAGGTAACCAATAAGCCGCCGAAGGATCCGGTTCCGGAATATGTTTCGGCAGTAAAGCACCACTGCAAAGGTGCCGGCATTGGGTCTCCATTCGCTTTTTTTATTTGATCCGTAAAAGTTACCGTTACCTGCTCGCCGGGGGAAAAATCTTCCGCCGGATCAATCTCCACCGTTTTATTGCCCGGATGATATATTATCTGTACCGCCGGATGGATTCCACTCTGGGCACCTGCAACTTTAATGGTATTATCATCCAGCGTATTCGGGTTAACCGCTTCGGTAAAAGTTAATTTAATATTTGTGTCCCGCGGAACATGGAGGGCATTTTGTGCCGGAAAAACATCGGAAAACGGATACCCGACACCATTCAATGCAACTGTTTTAACCGGGGTCGCCGGATCGTCGCTTAAGATTAAAAGACTATCAATATATTGAATCCCGGCAGTGGGAGCAAATATTACTGAGACCGTGAGCGAATCTCCCGGCGGAATTACCCCGCCGGACGGATTCAAAACAAAAGCAGGGTTGGAAACGGTCATATTTGCAATCTGTAAATCTAATCCCGCCCCGCGATTGTATATTTGCAGATACTTTTGTTTGCTGCTATCCTTAGGGATAATGCCAAAATCCAACACTTCCGAAGAAAGAGAGAGCTCTTTGAACGGTTCTTTATTTTTTAATAAATAAATATCGTGATCAAAGCCAATCGCAATATCCAAATCTCCGTCGTTGTCAAAATCGCCGGTGGTTAAAGAATGTGGATAACCGATGGGCAGGGTTGAGATTTTTCTGAAATTGGCACTACTGTCATTCAACATTATCTGCACCGGTGGCGAAGCGGAGTTAACATAGATCAGCAAATCCAATCGCCCGTCACCGTTAAAATCACCGGCAGTAAATTTTTCAATCGTGTTTTGTGCCTCAATGGTTGACTTTTCGGAAAAATCTCCTATTCCGTTATTCTCATAAAAAGAAAGCCAGTTTTTCATCTCATAACTGATGATGAAATCGAGATCGCCGTCATTGTCAAAATCGCCGGAAAGCACCCTGGTTGCCGGAGAACTAAAATTCAACCGCGCGACTACCCGGAAGTTTCCCTTTCCGTCATTACTCAGAATCGACAGAATACGGGAATATGAACCTACCCCGGCTAAATCGAGGTCACCATCCAGGTCAAAATCACCCACACAAGTTGTATTGAATCCGCTGCCTACCGTTGCGGCGATAACCGGGTTGAATCCACCGATTCCATCGTTACCCAGAATTACCAGTTTTCCCGTATGACTTAATGCAGTCGCCAGGTCTAAATCCCCGTCTCCGTCGAAATCACCGGGAATAATACTGCGTATTTCCTCTGACCAGGGTATCGACAGTGCCAATGAGAAATTGGCATTTCCATCGTTATTATAAATCAATATCTCATAGGGAAAAGATTTTTCAACTACGAAATCCATATCACCATCACTGTCAAAATCGCCGGTGGCGAGCGGCCAGGTGTAACTGCCCACATAAAAAGTCGCTACCTGGGTAAAACCGCCGTTTCCATCATTTACCAGGGAAGTCAAAACCCCCAAGTTGAAAGCGGCTAAATCCATATCGCCGTCGTTATTGAGGTCCCTCGCAAACAGCCTGTCCGGTGTTGATGAAAAATGATAAACGGAACCGGAATTTTCGAACATTCCCGTACCGTCCAGCGGCTGAATCATAAAGCTCCATTGAAACGGAACCGGCAGGGTTGGGGCAGGTGCGGGAAGTAAGAGTAACATTAATTTTCTCGTCCACAAAAAAATCATAATCGGGGTCAAAGATAAGTTGGTTGGTAACATTATTGTAAGTAATATTATTGCTGAAACGATGTCCACTCCTTGTGCCAAACACGCTGACCGTATGATTGTTAAAAACCCAGGAACTAAAATCATCTGAAAAATTCACCAGAATATCATCGCCGGGAGCGGCGCTTAAATCGTTTTGCCGGGGAGTGAAAGAATAGACCGGGTAGCCCGCACCGGAAAGTGGCATTTTCAGTAGTGGAGTATCCGGATCGTTGCTGCTAATAATTAAAGTATCGTGATAAACGACGGTTAAAGAGGGAGTAAACAAAACTTCTATAACCAGGGAATCGTCAGCCGGAATAAAACCCGAAGCCGGGGTTACGGAAAAAGCGGAATGAGAAGCTGTTGAAACGGAGAATTGCAAATCCTGGGCGGTGCTTAGATTAATTATTTTAAAAGATTTTATTTTTGTGCTGTCTGTTTTTACTGCCCCGAAATTGAGCGAATTCACCGAAAGCACGATATCGGGCGCCTGGTTACGATTATTAAAAACCGTCACATATTTAGTATAATAAGTCGCCGCCAGGTCTAAATCCCCATCGTCATCAAAATCGCCGGTAACGATGTTTCCCGATGAATAGCTTTCCCAGCCGAAAACCGGGGAGGTGGTAAAATTAGCGTAGCCGTCATTGGTCAGAATCTGAATATATCCGCCGGAAACCGCCAGGTCCAGGTCGCCGTCAGCATCGTAATCCGCAACATTGACCGATAAAGAG